>CAILXB010000134.1 GCA_903838025.1 uncultured Chlorobiaceae bacterium | reverse complement strand
TTCAAGGACCGTCGTCGCCGTGGAATCCAAGCTAAGTTTGCGGTGGAACGCCTTCAAGTCCGCGCCTTGGGCGGCCAGCATTTCGTTCCATTTCCGCCGGGTGCGCTTCCCTGGGGAGTTCTTGAGTTGGCAACGGTTATTCCTGCGGCGGAGGATGTGTCGGCCATTAAGCTGTCGGAGTCGCAGCGGAGTGCCGTGGCGCTTGCGCTTTTAAGCAAGTTCACGGTTATTACCGGCGGGCCTGGCGTGGGTAAAACCACCATTATCAACACAATTCTTGACATTCTTGAGACGGAGGAGCTGAAGGTGCTCCTTTGTGCCCCCACCTGGAGGGCGGCCAAACGGCTTTCTGAAGCAACCGGCATGGAGGCCAAAACCATCCATCGCCTGCTTGAGTATGATCCCCATGCCCGCGATTTTAAGCGGGGCAGCTCGTATCCTCTTGAGGCTGATCTGGTCATTGTGGATGAGGCTTCCATGATTGATGTGGTGCTGATGAACCGTTTGCTGGCGGCCATCTCCAGTCGTTCAGCGCTGATTATTGCCGGTGATGTTGATCAGCTTCCTCCGGTTGGTCCGGGATTTGTGCTGGCCGACATGATTCTCTCGGGAGCGCTTCCGGTGGTGCGTTTGACGGAGATTTTCCGGCAGGCCCAATCTTCCATGATTATTGTCAATGCGCACCGTATCAATTGCGGGGAGTTGCCCTTTCCCTCTCCCCAGGCTGGAGTCGCCGATGAGGGCGCGGCGGAGCTCTCCGACTTTTATGTTGTCCCCTCCGGGAGTACGGCGGATATTATGCGAAGGCTGTTGCTTGTGGTTGCTGAGCGTATTCCGGCCCGTTTCGGTATGGAGCCGCTTCGCGATATCCAGGTGCTGACACCGATGAACAAGGGGGTGCTCGGTACCAAAGCGCTGAACATACTTCTTCAGCAGAGCCTGAACCCTCATGCTGTAAGGAAGATTGTCCGGTTTGAGAGCACCTACGCAGAGGGCGACAAGGTGATTCAGATCGTGAACAATTATGACAAGGAGGTTTTTAACGGTGATATCGGACGCATTACACAGGTTGACGAGGATGAGAGCACGCTGCGGGTGGAGTATGATGGCCGGGAGGTACTCTATGAGTCGGGTGAGCTTGATGAAATTGCCCTTGCCTACGCTATTACCATTCACAAGAGTCAGGGGTCGGAGTACCCGGCAGTGGTGATTCCGCTCTCCATGCAGCACTTTACGCTGCTTGAGCGAAACCTCATCTATACGGCGGTGACACGGGCTAAAAAACTGGTGATGATTATCGGTGACCCACAGGCACTCGCTATGGCCGTTGGCAACAAACGCTCTTCGCAGCGCTTGACCGGTCTTGCTGCTCTGCTTGCTGAAGGAGCTGACGATCACCTGCCTCAGTAATCATCCCGCTTTTTTATTATATTGCAGGCCATTCGTTTCAACCAAGTGCAAGCTGTCCGGTATTTCCGAAATCATTAGCGCTGTTTTATGAAGATCGTAAAGACATTGAATCTGGTACGTCTCTGTATGTTCCAGATGGGTTTCGGCCTTATGCTCGGTTTCATTCAGGATATCCTGAACCGGGTCATGATTAAGGAGTTACTGCTGCCTGCAACTATTGCGTTAGGGCTGATCAGTCTCAAGGAGCTTCTGGCTATTTTCGGCGTCAAGGTGTGGATCGGCAACATGTCGGACCGGTTCAGCGTTTTTGGGTATCACAGGACTCCTTATATCCTTCTCGGACTGTTGAGCTGCGTTGTTGCCTTCGTGCTTTCACCGACGGCGGCCTATGAAGTGAAGGTGGGCGGTACAGCCTTTTCCGAAATGTTGCCTGCTTTGCTGACCGATGTTGGTTTGTGGAAGCTCGCCCTTATTTTCCTTCTGTTTGGTTTCGGTCTGCAGGTTGCGACTACGGCCTATTACGCACTGATTGCTGATGTTGTGCCCGAAGAGCATATTGGCAAGATAACCGGAGCGAGCTGGACCCTCATGGTTCTGACCGCTATCATTTCGAACTGGAACATCGGTAATTATCTGACGGTTTTTACTCCTGAACGGCTGACGCAGGTGGCTGAAATCGGCGGCCTCATCACCCTCTGTTTTGGGCTTGTGGCCGTTCTCGGTGTAGAAAACCGCAATGCGGATGCCGCTCAGGGCAAGGCAAAGCACAGTATCAGCTTTTCCCAGTCGGTGCGTTTGCTCTCTTCCTCTCCAAGGACGCTGCAGTTTGCCTTTTATATTTTTATTTCCATCTTTGCGCTCTTCGCCAACGAAGTGGTCATGGATCCTTTTGGTGCGGAAGTTTTCGGAATGAAGGTTTCAGAAACTACCAAGCTGTTCAAGCCGATGATGGGCGGCACACAGCTTATTTTCATGCTTGTTACCGGCTTTCTGCTTTCACGGATTGGGTTTAAGCGGGGTGCTTATTTTGGCAATACGTTCAGTGCAATCGGATTCGCCATCATCATTGTCGCTGGTTTTATGCGCGACCAGTCGCTGCTTCGCGTTGGTCTTGTTGTGACTGGTATGGGCCTCGGTGCAGCAAGTGTTTCGAACATCTCGATGATGATGAACATGACTGCGGGTCGTAGCGGCATCTATATTGGCCTCTGGGGTACCGCACAGAGCCTTGCCATTTTTATTGGCCATTCCGGAGCTGGCGTGATTCGCGATGTTATTTATACCCTCTCCGGCAACCACATGTTGGCTTATGCCGTTATCTTTGTTATTGAGATCCTTGCCTTTACGGCATCGAGTTTCTTGCTGCCCCATATTTCCAAGGAGGCTTTCGAGGCCGAGAGTGAAGCGAAAATGTCGGAATTCGCCGTTACCGCGAAGGCTGGCTGACAGAAAAAAAATGGAATCATCAACTATGAAATACGTTTTTGGGCCACTCTCATCCAAACGGCTTGGCCAGTCACTTGGTGTTGACCTGCTTCCACCGAAAAGCTGTACCTGGAACTGTCTCTACTGCCAGTTGGGAAAGACAAAAAAGTTTGCTACCGACATGCAGGAGTTTTTCCCTCGTGAGGAGATTCTTGGCGAAATTCGCGAGGCTCTTGCACTTAACAAGGGGATTGACTGGATTACTTTTGTCGGCTCCGGTGAAACCATGCTCTACAAGGGGATTGGCTGGCTGATAGCAGAGGTGAAAAAGCTCACCACAACTCCTGTTGCAGTGATCACCAACGGTTCACTGCTCTTTATGCCGGAGGTGCGAGAAGAGCTGCTTCAGGCAGACGCAGTGCTTCCGTCGCTCAATGCCGGTTCTGAAGCCTTGCATAGGCAAATCGGTCGTCCTGCCGAAGGGCTCACTTTTCGCCAGCATATTGAAGGGCTTGTGGCATTTCGTAAGGAGTACAAAGGGAGGCTCTGGATTGAGGTGATGTTGCTTGGCGGTATCAACGATTCTGATGAAGCGCTTCGTGATCTTGCGTCCGTGTTGAAAGAGATCAACCCTGATATGGTGCATATCGTGCTGCCCACCAGGCCAGCTCCCGAGCAGGAGGTTCATCTTCCCTCCCAAGAGCGCATTGAGCGGGCTATCGCAACTCTTTCAGAGGTGACGACCGTTGTAAATCCTCTCAAAGGCCATATGGATCTTCGCAACGCTCCAGACATGCTTGAGGCTGTTACAGCCATCATCTCCCGTCATCCGGTGCAGCAGCGGGAACTTCACAAAGCCATTGCGGATTGTTTTCCCGGTGAGAGCGATACGGTGGATGATACTATGCAGGAGATGCTTGCGACCGGCCGATTTAAGCTGGTTGAGCATAACGGCGAGCCTTACTGGGTGATAGGGGATGGTGCAGGGTGGCCTCAGCAGTGAGCCTCCCCGGCAGGAAAGGTGAGTGAAAAGGTTGTCCCCTTGTTGGTTTCGCTGGTGACGCCCACCTTGATGTGTTGCAGATCGGCAAGTTTTTTGACGATGGAGAGTCCCAGACCAAACCCGCCTGTGCCTGAGTTTCTTGATTCATCGACCCGGTAAAAACGCTCAAAAATGGCATTCAGTTTTTCTGTCGGAATTCCGATTCCCTGATCGCTTATGGTGCAGATTGTCGCATTTGCGTTGCGTTGCAGGGCGACGGTTATTGATGATCCGGTTGAAGAGTATTTGATGGCATTGGAGAGAATGTTTTCGAAGATCATCTCAAGCATACCTGGGTCAGCGGCAATTCTGGCGTGTTCATTCTGATCCATGGTGATTGAAATATCTTTTGTGCTTGCCGATGATTGCATCCTCTCAATTATACTTTCAAGATGTTGTGAAATCTCTATTGTCTCAATATGTGGCTGCATCTTGTTGCTCTCATGACGCGCAATCATGAGTAACTGGTCGATGAGGCGTGCCATACGGTTTAACTCTTTCAGGCAAAACTGGATTCTCGTTTCATAGTGCTCCCTCTCTCGCGGCTTCCGAACCAGTACTTCAAGGGTGCCTTTGACGATAGCCAGCGGTGTTTTAAGCTCGTGCGAAGCATTGGCGGTAAAGTGTTTTTCACGCTGAAAAGCATCCTCCATCCTGTCCATCAGCGAATTGAAGGTTGCGGAGAGGCGATACAATTCGTCGTGATGATAGGGAAGCGGGATGCGCTGATCGAGATGTGCCTGTGTCATTTTTTCGGCTGTTGCAATAACTTTTTCAATGGGGCGTATGCTTTTGCCAGCAATGAGGCGAGTCAGCAGAAAAAGC
Source organism: uncultured Chlorobiaceae bacterium (assembly GCA_903838025.1). Classification (GTDB taxonomy): domain Bacteria; phylum Bacteroidota; class Chlorobiia; order Chlorobiales; family Chlorobiaceae; genus Chlorobium. Next base: position 51,895 of record CAILXB010000134.1, on the reverse strand, counting down.
GTCAAAATGATGACAGGAAATGAAAAGAAAAAAATATCGTGCAGGTCGCGCAAAACAATCATTGCGTTTTTCAGGGGAACGGCAACAATAAGGTACCCATGAGTTACTCCCTTGTTATCGATAAGAGGTACCTGTGCCTGCCTTACCATTGAGCCGCCAAAATTGCTGTTAAAGTAGGCGCTTCCGTTCTGTTTCGGATTAAACGCGAGGACGCACCAGGAGAGACTGGATGATTTATTGATAACCTGTCCGGTAGTGTCAACCAACTGGATAAATTCAGTGTCAACATTTACTTTTTTTTTCTTTATCGAATCATTGTCGTTGTCATTGTCATTGTCACCAGCATCAATGTCGCTGCTCCGAAAACTCTCAAATCCTTTGAAATCGTGAGTTGATATATTTGCGTCCGAAAGGATTTCTGCAATCTCTTTTTTTATCTCCTCATCAAATTGCCTGTAGACAATTCGCTCAACGGTGAAGTAGATGGTCGCAAAGACAAGGGCGATTAAAAATGCTGTCGTGACGGTGTAGTAGAACGCAATGCGATTGCGCAAACTCATGACTGAACACTCCTTGAGGAAGGAGTGGCTTTTTTTGACAGAATTTTTGGCTTTCATAATCATGAGATACCTGGTTCACGGACAATATATCCAACTCCACGGATGGTTTGGATGATGCTTCCACATCCTGCGGCCTCAAGTTTTCTGCGCAGAAAGGTGATATAGACATCAATCACTGATGTGTCAGAATCAAAATGGATATCCCAGACATGCTCAATGATCCGGCTTCTGGTACATACCCGATCTTTATTGCGCACAAGGTATTCAAGCAGGGCAAATTCCTTCGGCGTGAGGGTGATTTCATTTGAACCGCAGAATACTTGATGGGTTACCGGGTTGATGGTGAGGCTTCCGGCGCTTAAAGAGTCGTCATTGCTGTTTTTATTTCGGAGCTGTACCCGGATGCGAGCAAGCAACTCTTCAAATTCAAAGGGTTTTTTGATGTAGTCATTGGCTCCTGCATCAAGACCGAACACTACATCTTCGAGGGTATCTTTGGCTGTGAGAAAGAGTATCGGAACTGTGCTGCCGGCTTTGCGCACTTGCCGGCAGACCTCAATTCCACTCAAGGCTGGAATCATCCAGTCAACGATGAGCAAGTCATATTCGTTGATCAGAGCCATATCAAGCCCGCTTTTGCCATCGTAGGCAACATCGACGGCAAAGTACTCTTCTTCAAGTCCATCGCGGAGGAATCCGGCAATTCCTGGCTCATCTTCAATAATAAGAAGTCTCATGTGCTGAATTTTTTCAGTATTAATCGTTGTCGCTATCCTTTGTTTCAGAACCCTTGCTTTGAGTCAACACTTCACCGAGAAGCGCTTTTTCACTTTTCCCGTTGTTGCTGGCAATTTCCTGAATGGTTAATGAAGCATTCTTGACTATGATACCGTTTTTTTCGAGCTGTTCAATGAGGAGTTTCGGCGTGGTTTTTGTAACCAGCGCAATGGTTTCCAGTGATGATGATTCAAGAAGCTGTGTTGCAACTTTTCCTGTTTTCTCTTTTCCACCCTCTTTTTCATCTTCGCCGAAGATGGGCAGAAGGGAGGCTACGGTGATGATGAGTGCAGCGCCAATGATTCCCAATGCAGGCTTGCTGGAGAAATAGGTGGTGAACTGTTTCCAGTTTGCGCTCAGGTGGAGCACAACTCCGGTAACAAGAAGCCAGCTCAGCCACTTGTGAACGGGCTCTATAATACCCATTTCCAAATCAAAAAAAATGAGAAGGCCGGTGACTGCAGAAATGGTAAATGCCCCTACCGCAAGAGGAGTTGCCCAGGATTTAAGCGTTTGTGCCATGGTGTCGTTAATGGTTTTGTAAGTCGTTGTCAGATTACGTTCTTATTGTAACACGAGTATAATGTAGCTTGGCGTTTCTTAAAAGAGTCTGAGAAGAAGCTTAATTTTTGCTTAAAACCAGGCATGGCCTTTTTGTTGCTTTTATCGTGTGCCGAAAAGTTCTGCGCAAACTGCTTTTGAAATGAGTCGATATATGCGCAATTTCGTTCTATGGCGCTGACATCACTCTCTTGACATTCTACCTATGCATTTTGATCATGATACTCTACGGATCCGGGACGGCGAGCGGGTCAATCTCGACAAACGTCCAACGCTTGTTGAGCCGGTATACCGTTCGAAAAAAGAGTATAAAGAGTTGCTTGCCGATCATGTTGCGCAGTTGAGTAAACTGCAGCAGGTGCATTATGCCGATAACCGCTATGCCTTGTTGCTCATTTTTCAGGCGATGGATGCCGCCGGTAAAGATGGCGTCATTCGCCATGTGATGTCGGGTGTGAACCCTCAGGGGTGCCAGGTCTTCAGTTTCAAGCATCCTTCGGCACAGGAGCTGGATCATGATTTTCTCTGGAGAAGCAACCGCTCTTTACCGTCACGGGGTCATATTGGCATCTTTAACCGTTCCTATTACGAGGAGGTGCTTATTGTTCGTGTGCATCCAGAAATACTTGCAGTTCAGGGAATTCCGGATGAACTGACCAATGGAAAAAAAGTGTGGGAAGAGCGTTATCAGTCGATTGTCGATATGGAAAATCATCTCTATCGCAATGGGACAAGGATTGTCAAGTTTTTTCTTCACCTGTCGAAAGAGGAGCAGCGAAAAAGGTTTCTCGATCGGATAGATGCTCCTGCAAAAAACTGGAAATTCAGCGTGGCTGATATTGAAGAGCGCAAGTGCTGGACACAATATATGCGTGCTTACGAGGCTTGTCTTGGAGCAACAAGCAGCAAACATGCGCCCTGGTATGTTGTGCCGGCTGACGACAAACAGAACGCCCGGCTGATTGTGTCACAGATTATTTTTCATACCCTGAACTCTCTCGGTTTGTCCTATCCACAAGCTTCTGTGCAACGCCATAAGGAGTTGGCCGATATTCGCAAGCGGCTGATGGAAGAGGGTGGATGACAGCCTTTTGTCAGATTCGAACAGGGATTCCTCTCTCCCGAAGATACTCCTTTGCCTCAAGGATTGAGTGTTGCCGGAAGTGAAAGATTGATGCGGCAAGCGCTGCATCAGCGTGCCCTTTGGTAAATCCGTCATAGAGGTGTTCAAGATTCCCTGCTCCTCCGGATGCAATGACGGGAATATGCACGGAGGTTGAAACTCTGCTGAGAATTTCGTTGTCATATCCCTCTTTGGTGCCGTCACGATCCATGCTGGTCAGAAGAATTTCTCCGGCACCCAGTTCCTGAACTTTATGAGCCCATTCGAGAGCTTCGTAGCAGGTCACATTTTTCCCTGAATGGGTGTAGACGAGGTAGTCATTTCCTGCTTTTTTGATATCGATGGCGACCACAACGGCTTGTGAGCCATATTTTTCGGCAATCCTCGAAATCAGGAAGGGGTCGTTGACCGCTGCAGTATTGACCGAAACCTTGTCGGCACCGTGCAGAAAAACCTCCCTGGCCCGTTCAACAGAACTGATTCCACCGCCGACTGTGAGGGGAATAAAGACCTCTCCAGAGACTTTCAGTACCTCTTCAAGTGTCGTTTTGCGTGACTCAAGTGATGCTGAAATATCAAGAAAAACAAGCTCATCGGCCAGTTCGTTATTGTAAAAGCGTGCTTGCTCAAGGATGGAGCCCGCATCTCTCAACCCTTCAAAGTTTATTCCTTTTACCACCCTGCCGTCGCGAACATCGAGACAGGGTATGATCCGCTTGGCTAACATTGATGTAGAGAGATGAACATACGTTGTTGAAAGTTGTGACACAAGAAATCAATAAAGTTTGAACTCTGCAACAATATTTTCATCTGTTATAAACACTGTCCAGTTTTTGGGGTGCAGAAAACAGCAATAAGGCGATGGTTGGTTTTGTTATGATGCCAGGTTCGGATTTGGTTGCATTGAAGAGTGACTTTGCATGAGGCAACAAGGATTCCTCTCTCCACGGCGTTTCAGGTTCCCTTATGGCTGGCAGTTTTGAGTGAATGGGGTCGTTTTGTAAATTTTTTTGGATGTCTGCTTCGAATGGATTCTTTGACGGAAAAAAATTCTGTTTGAAAAAAGCAACGACCACTTTAAAAAGTAGTAGGAAAACATTATAAAATGACGTAATCTTAATCTGGGTGACTGTTGATTGCTTATGTTCGAAATTGGCTGAATTTTTAATTCCTGATTAACTCAAAATTTCATCGAATTGAAAAACTTTTACATGAAGCGAAATGTTAACTCGTGTAATTAAAAATGTGAAATTCATAAACTCTTAAAGAAGATTTCGATAAAAGAATACTTGCTTTCGGGAAATAGATATATTTTATTTCTTCTTAATTAAACGCAATATTTCAAGCTATGATGCTCAACACCCACTACTATGCAACTACCCGATTGGAAATGCATAAGTTTATTCCCGAGAAATACTCAAGAGTATTAGAAATTGGCTGCGGTTGCGGCAATTTTTCCAACAATCTTAGACATATCGAATGTGAAATATGGGGAATAGAACCAAATAAAGATGCAGCAAAAGAAGCTGCGACCAAATTTGATCGTGTACTCATTGGGAACTTTTCAGATTTGCTGGATTCAATTCCAGACAACTATTTTGATCTTGTAGTATGTAATGATGTTATAGAGCACATGATAGATCATGATAAATTTTTTGAAGAAATAAAACCAAAGATTACACAAACGGGCTCTTTTGTTGGGTCAATCCCCAATATATTATACATATCAAGTTTCTATAAAATAGTAATCAAGCGGGATTGGCCCTATGCAAATGAAGGTATTCTTGATAGGACTCATCTGCGTTTTTTTACATATAAAAGCCTCAAGAATTGTCTGCTCTCCCACAAGTACACGATAACCCATTACAGCGGGATTAACAGTATTATAACAAAAGGTTCCAATTTGCGGGAAACAAGTCCATTAAAAGACAAAATAATTCGTATATTAACATTGTTGTTTATTGTAGCAACCTTTGGTTATTATAGTGATTCACAATATCTGCAATTAGCTTTTTGTGTAAAAAAATCAAACTAATTATGGCAGGTTACTGAAACGGTATTGTACGAGATGTATTTTTTTGAGATTCAGAAAATGGCAATAAGGAGCTGGTCGGGCAGTTTAAGCAAGTTTGTTTTTTTTGTCAACTGGAATTCAATGAAATGGTAATCAAATCAAACCCACAAGTAATTTATTGCGGTGGTCCTGGTGATATTGCAGGAACAATGCGCAGTTGGTTGTCTGGCGAGCATGATGCATCAGAGGTTTCTGACACGTATTCGGGACAGTTTTTTGATCAAATCAGCGTTCGAGGCCTTTCAGCATTAGTGATTTCTTCGCATGCACGCAAAGAAGTATTTGTTGAAAATCTCATTACGATAGAGCACCGTCCAAATAAGGCATGCGGTACATTAGGTCTTTCTTACAAATTGCTTTATATGTCGCATTGGTTGGGTATTATTGGTACTATACTGCGTTATCGTCCGCATGTGATTTTAATTGCAGATTGTGAGCATTGGTGGTTATTTACACTTCCGGCCATGTTTGGTATTCAAGTTATTACAGATTTGCAATGTACTTTTTGGCCGCGTGGTTATCGATCGACTTCATTGTATGAGCGTGTGTTGCAGGGTTTGAATGGCTGGTTTTGGAAAAATATTCCACTTGCCACTATTTGCATATCACCGGAGTGTGAGCGACAGGTGCGGGAGATGGTTTGTGGTAAGGTCAGTGGTTCGTTGTTGCAGGCACGCAGTTCTTATCAGCGTTCTCATTTTACGGGGATCCGTCCTCCTGTTTGGGATGCTGGTTCATTCAGTGCAATGTACGCTGGACGTGTAGAGCGCAGCAAGGGGGTTTTTGATTTGCTTGATGTGATGGCGGGTTTGCATTCCGATGTGCAGAGCAAAGTATCTCTTGAAATTTGTGGTGGTGGAACAGCGCTGGGTGAACTCAAGGTTGAGTGTGCTCGACGCGGACTGGATGGCTGTATTCGGATACTTGGTCAGTTGAACAGTGCAGATATGCTTGCAGCTTATGATCGCAGTCACTTGGTTATAGTGCCGACAACGGCTGATTTTCCTGAGGGTTTGAATCGTGTGGTGGTTGAAGGTGTTTTATGCGGGCGTCCGGTTGTTGCAACCGCAGTGTGTCCTGCAATTGATGTTTTGCCACGTTCGGTCATTGCCGTTGAATGTGGTGACAAGCTTGCAATGGCTGCGGCTATCAAGCGTCTGGCGACCGATAAGAGGTATTATGAATCAATGCGTGTAAACTGTGCTGCCGAGGCCGAGCAGTTTTATGATCGCCAGCAGAGTTGGGGCGCCGCTCTCAGTCGTGCACTTGATTTGGTTTTCAAATAATCTATAATGCCGATTTTTTGAAATTCATGTTAAGTGTAATTATTTTTATTAGTAACAGTAATCCCATTCAATGGTAATCAAGTCAAGTCCACAAGTGATTTATTGCGGCGGTCCTGGTGATATCGCAGGAACAATGCGCAGTTGGCTCTCTGGTAAGCAAGACGCATCGGAGGTTTCTTGTACGTATTCGAGTCAGTTTTTCGATCAAATCAGCCTTCGAGATCTTTCAGCATTAGTGATTTCTACTCATGTGCGCAAAGAAGTGTTGGCTGAAGGTACTCTCACTGTTGAGCATCGGCCAAATAAAGCAGTAGGTAAGTCAGGCTTGGCTTATAAAATGGCCGATCTGTCGCATTGGCTGGGTGTTATTGGTACTATAGTGCGACATCGTCCGCGTGCGATTCTTGTTACTGATTGTGAACATTGGTGGTTATTGACAATTCCTGCCATATTTGGTATTAAGGTTATTACTGATTTGCATTGTACTTTTTGGCCGCGTGGTTACCGATCGACTGCGCTGTATGAACGTATGTTGCAGGGTTTGAATGGCTGGTTTTGGAAAAAAATTCCGATTGCCACTATTTGCATCTCACCGGAGTGCGAACGGCAGGTGCACGAGTTGGCTAGAGGTCAGGTTAGTGGCACTTTGCTGCAGGCACGTAGCTCTTATCAACGTGCTCATTTTGCCAGCATTACCCTTCCTGCCTGGAACGCTGATCCCTTCAGGGTAATGTTTGCTGGACGTGTAGAGCGCAATAAGGGAGTTTTTGATTTGCTTGATGTGATGGCTGATTTGCATATTGAGGGCGAGCGCAAAATAGTGCTTGAAATTTGTGGTGGTGGAACAGCGCTGAGTGAACTGAAGGCCGAGTGTGCTCGACGGGGATTGGATGGTTTTGTTCGGATACTTGGCCAGTTGAACAGTTCTGAGATGCGTGCAGCTTATGAACGTTGCCATACGGTTGTTGTACCCACGACGGCTCATTTTTCGGAGGGTATGAATAAAGTGGTGGTTGAAGGTGTTTTGTCAGGAAGGCCGATCGTTGCAACTGCCGTGTGTCCTGCAGTTGATCTTTTGCCACGCTCGGTAATCGTCGTGGAATGTGGTGACAAGTTGGCAATGGTTGCGGCCATTAAGCGTCTGGCGACCGATAAGAATTACTATGAGTCGATTCGCATAAACTGTGTTGCTGAGGCCGAGCAGTTTTATGATCGTCAGCAGAGTTGGGGCGCCGCTCTCAGTCGTGCACTTGATTTGGTTTTCAAGAAATAGAGAATCTCAAAGAGAGTGTTTCACTGCAAAGGATTCCGATTGCAGTTCATACGGGAGTTTATTCTATCATCTCCAACGAAGAGCCCATTTTGGAAAAGATGCCCAATATTTGATCTTTTTTCCACAGGTAGAGTGCCCATAAGATTACAAAAAATTCAAGAAAGTTTGTATCCCAGGGAAAATAGTGAGCTAGTGTAATGGGGTTATTCATATCAGCAAATGGAGCAAAGATAAGTACATAACCGGCAATGGTGTCGAGCAGAGTGTGAATCAATCCATTGAAGGTGAAGATAAAAGCGAGAGCTGTAGTGCGTCCGCGTGTAAAGTCAAGAAGCAGCGCGAAGAGCGACAACAATACGAGCACTGCCCAGACAAAGGGAAAGTGGGTGTAGTATTGGTGGTGATGATGTTTCCCGTGATCTATAAACCAATAGATAAAATCAAGGTCGGGTGCAATCGAGCCGAACATACCCCAGGCTATAAATGTTTTAGCAGTTATTTTCCTTTTTTCAAACTTTTTAATAAAGAGTTTCGACGTAATATAACCAGCAGGCAGATGGGCAAAGTGCATTTATTTTAATGATAATATGTTAGTTTTTTTATCTCCGTAGAACAGCATTGAGCAGACCGGTCAGGTTGATTTTATATTTCGTAGAGGAAGCCACATTGATCAAGAATTTTATGCCAGTCAGGATTTGTGTTTCCAGTGGACTGCAGGATTACTATGACCGGTTCCGGTTGGAAGTGACCGAACGTCAATCTTCTCAGGGTTGTCTGTAGCCAATAACGGACTATGGATGCGTGGCGTGATATGCCGTCTGAAAACCAAAAAACGGATTCCCGATTGACACCGTCTTTAGATAATCGCAGCAAGTCAGCCTGTCCTCCGTCGATAGAGAGCGGTTCTCTTGAGTTAATGTGCCATCCTGAACCTTGCAAGCAATACAGGGGATCATGAATGACATGGCGGTTCGCTGATCCGTCTATGACAATCATGACAAAGTCGCATTGCGCAAATCGGTAGAATCGTTTGATCACCTTGGACTTGCCATAAAATGACAGTTCAATGGGTGAAAGGGTTAGTGGTGTACACGAAAAAAAAGATCCAGTCAAAGGAAGTCTTTGCAGACGGCTCTGTTCAGAGTGCTGAGGAATCCATTTTACAGCAGCTCCAAAAACGACAGCAAAGAACAGTGCGCTCCACAAGATTATTTTTTGATTCATTTGTATGTATCTCGCTTTCCTTGGGTTGCTATATGGTAAAAGAACAAACCTGATCCCGTAAGGGAGAGTAGAACTCTAACCAAGAGTATATAATCTAAAAAAAGTCTTGTGCCAATCCAGCCGAGGGCCGGTGTCCATGAAATGGCTGAAAGTAACCATACAATCTGAACCCATGAAAATGGCATCCAACTGGCAACGGCCAATGCCAGTCCGACATGTTTCAGTACATTGAGTGATCCGATAACACCGATGAAGGAGCATAGAAGTCCGGCTCCTATATAGAGCAATGGTGTTTTTTTGAAAGCCTTCCCGTTTTTGGCGATACGCTGGCGAAAAAGCAGGGGCAGTAGCCAGATTATCATAATCAACCAATCGTAACGGTCAAATGAGGAGTTCTCATTAAGAAGAGTAACGGCATTCCATCCGCAATAAAGGCAAATAGCAAGCTGAACTTGAAAAATATCATGTTTGGGTTTCATTGTTCTTTAACGCTTTTTTCAGAATTTTGGAACAAGGATTTTTCAAGGGTAAACATCAGACAGCAGAGGGTGAACATGAGGAACAAGACCAACCATCCACCCCATTTATGAAATATTCCTGCTGCGAATTCAGGGGACACGGCGACGGCTGCCCAGCAGATAGCAATGATTCGAAGCGTATTGGCAATCCATGAAAAAATAACGAGAAAGATAAGGTTCAGCCAGTACGCGGGATAATTGCCTATGATAGTGTATGCTATGCATGAGCCAGCAATCAACATGGATTGAAGGGTGTTCAATCCTGCACAGGCTGCGCTAACATCAATTGGCAAACCCTGAACGAGTAATGAGGTTCCTCCTTGAACCACCTTGTAGCCCAAGAGAGAATAAAGGGTGCTGGCTGCCCAGGTTCCAGAGAGTCGAAACCACCATCCGATCATTTCTCCTTCGAGCATAATCCAGGGAAAGGCCAATAACGGTAAAATCATCAGTTGTTTTACACTTTGCCGTTTTTCGGGCTCTACTCTTGCAGAAAGCCATGACCAAAGCAGCAATGACCACCCGAGTGCAAAGAAGAAAAAGGAGCCAAAGATGCTTCCAAGGAAGAATCCAATTGTCGAGAACAACAAGCCAGAGTACGACAGGCTCCATGTGCCGTGAATGAATCGCCAGGGCCAGCCAAGCCAGACAAAGAGCGGCAGTGATGCAATAATGGGAAGGGTGTCTGCAAAATCGGAGATCCAGGAGATATCCTGAATCCAGATGAAGAGAGCAAGAGTGAGCAGGAGGAAAATCATACCCCAGTCCCGATTGGTCATTTTGCCCCCTGGGCCTCAGCAATGGCCTTTAAGTTCTGTCGTAATTCCATCCTGTCTGGCAACTTCCGCATGAGTTCCTCTGTGAGTTTTTTTGCGGTTTTCCAGTCTTTTTCGCGGTAGGCTTTGTTGGCCAGGTAGGCTATAGCTTCAGTCGATTCCAGCCCCAGCGATGCGTAAATTTGGGAAGCTTTTTGGGGCTCACCTTCCGAAAGAGCAATCCGTGCTTCCATCTCTTTTCCTGTCATGCTGTTTCGTAACCTTGGCTGGCGATTCAGTACATCCCTGGCTCCTTTAGGATTACGCTGATCCATCCTTGCCAAGGTGAGAAGCCAGGCAGCGCGGAAACCAATGTCGGAATCCAAGTAAGCCAATCCTTCCAGCTTCGCAAGAGCTGCTGCATTGTTCCCGTCTGCGATGAGAAGTTCAGCAGTCAATAATTCCAGAAAAGAAGATTTTTTTTGTTTACCGGCAAAAGTAAGCGCTGCTTTGTTGCCTCGGTTGAAGCGCAATGATTCAGTCAGTCCGTAGGCGACCCAATCCGGAAAATTATCGGGTAAAACCGCAAGTTGGTGTAACTGCAGGGCAGCTTCAACCCAGCCGCCAGCCATAAAGACTGCGGCAAAAGCCTCTTTGCTATGCATGAGATTGGCAAGTTCTGGTGTTACTGCTCCGTTTTTTGCAATTTGATCCAGTTGATCAAAGAGCTGGTGCCGTTCTCTATTTATGGTGTTGGCAGTCGATAAATCAACATCGAGCACGGGGAGATTATACCCAAGCCGATAGGCAAGCACCTTTTCGAGTGCACTTTGGATATCCGGACTCCAGTTGTTAGCCTGAAAAGGGTGAGACTGCAGCAAATCATAAGCTTTTTTTTCCTGACCTTCTTTCAGGTATTGAAGCAGACGTAGCCAGTATGTTTCCTGGCGTGTATCCAGAAACGATTGCTGATCTGAAATGTCCTGAAAAGCGGCATTATCCCAGAACCGGTCGCCAGGCATCTCTTGCAGATAAATGACAAGCGGACGAAGAGTTCCGGAAATGTCAGAAGAGTTGGCATTGTTGATTTTGATGGGATAGGCTACCCGACTCCAAAAAAGTGCTTTTAGTCTTATAAAATCGGCTGAACGTTCGTTGAGATTATTTGACCAGGTTTGCAGAGCGAGGCCCATGTTGCCGTTTCGCCTGTAAAATTCAGCCAACTGGTCACGAAACAGAGGATTGTCAGGCTCAGCCAAATGAGCTGCGACATACTCTACACGGGCCATGGAGATTTTGCCGATACCTTCCAGAATTTGAGCCCGAAATGAACGAACGTCGGGATTTTTTGGTGCCAGATAGTAGGCTCGATCCATGTAGTTCCATGCACCACGCAGATCATTTTTAGAAGTTAAAAGAGCAAGCCGCATCAGGCGACCTGCATCGGCCTGACCTAAAAAAGATTGTGAATTCAGCATCTTTAATGCTTCATCCACTTTTCCCTCGACAATTAATGCGTCAACATCAAAGGCAAACCAGACGGCTGGATTTTGGGTTCGCAACTTCCACATATTACGAAGCTTTCTATAGGCTGCCTGATTATCGGTTCTGAGCATCGCCCGCGCCATGAGCAGAGATGCTGTTTCACGCGAGGAAAAAGCTGAAGGGTTTTGGTCGAAAAGATAGCGCAGGCGGTCAACGTTGCCTAATTTTTCAAGAGTGTCGATTTCGAGTTCAATCCAATCAGCACTTCTGTCATTCGTGATGGTACGATCCCGGGTTCTTATAATTTCAAGAGCCTTATCGGGACGCTGGGCAGCAAAGTAGTTTTTTGCTGTTGTATAGGATTGTTGATCCTGGATTTTAAGAATCTGTGAGCGCAACCCATACAACAGGATGCCCCCACAGATAATGACGATGCATGCTATAAGAAATTTACGGAAGGTTAATCGCAACTTCATGCACGAACCTCTTTTGGTATATGGTTAAGCTGCCTTCTTCTCAAATAGATGACTGGCAGTAAAAATGAGCCGAGAATAAGCAACGTTGATGGTTCAGGTGCGGTGGTAAGTGTTATCCCTTTGATGGCAATCAAGACGTCGTTGTAATCTTTGTCGCCACCCCCGAGCAGGTCTTCAAAACCGAGCAGGAGATAAGGGCTATCTTTGGAGGTATAGGCTACAACATGCCGCATGCCATCAGAGTTAGCGGAGGCAGTAGTTGAGAAAACGTTTGTTCCACCTGCGGCACCATTTGCAATCAGGAAAAAATCGAGTTTTGTGCCTGCCTGTATTGTTCCGAGGTCAACAAAATCCCCAGGCATGAGCGGCGCCGAAGTGCTTGGTGGAGCCGATGGGTTGCCAACATAAGAAGAAATATTGGACGAGGCATTAGGAAAAATAAGTTGAGGATTTCCTGTATTTGTTCCAGCACCAGAGGTGTTGAATCCGAGTGTGTTTTGATACCCTGCACCTTCACCAACAAAAAAAACGTTTACATCTTGTGTTGTTTTAACGGTTAGCAGGGATGGATCAAGAGTCAGGCTCGAAAAATTCTTGACCTCGGTGTATTCGGGCAGATTTTTCTGGATCCAGGCATTCAGAGTAGGAAGAACGTTGGTTTTGAAGTCTGCTGCTTCAGCGGTTGACCCCGCTTGATAAACCGGTGCTACGATGCTGAGGCCAAAAGGACGGGCGGCAGATTGAATGGGATCCAATGCAGCGTATGCTGGCAGAACACCAGAGGTCATCAATGAGGTTGCAAGCACTGAAGGCATCATCAATTTCCTTATGCCGTTACGCCATAGGTTCTGTGTATTGGAGTTTTTCATGATATCAAAATTTAGAGTTACCGTGGATGATGTCCACCATATTCTTATCCTACAAAATGTATGCCAAGCATCTCTATTGTGGTATCATCTTGTTTATCAAGCAGTCAGCGCCAGATCGCTTCTTTATGTTCATGGTTTTTACTTGCATATTGAAGGGGAGTAAGATGAAGCCTGTCATATTGAGAGGCTTCATGTGCATGCCATTATAAGGTTTTTACTACAGCCATATCCAGGGTGCTGCAAGGCGGACTATACGACGCAACATGTTTTTATATCGGTATGAATTGTTTTGATAGTCAACGTTCAGGCGACCACCAAAGCCGGCTATATTGGGTTGCATACGAAATCTCGGAACGATACCGGAGGACTTTTGGGCAGCTCTCAACAATTTGAAAAAATATCGTTCAGGGCTTCCGGTAAGTTCAGCCTTTAAAAGCTTGAAGCGGTTTTGTATATAGAGCTTATAGCCTTTTTTTGACCAGGAAAAAACACGAAGATCCATCCATTCATTGGCTCCAAATTGATCCCCTATTATGGGGACATCACGTAGATCACAATACATGTTGTACTGTAGCGGGGCAGTATCAATGAGTTGGCTCAAATTGAGTACGCGAAGGCGACCCGTGACCTTCCAGACCAAATCGTCAGGGCTTATAAGGGTAGAATGAGTCATTCCGTAATCAATCAACTTAAATTCTCCGTATCCCTTGCCGAACTCCGGTGGATGATCGTTTCCCTGAAACCTGATAAGCTCAACCTTTTTTTTATGTGGCACTTCACGAGTGACGGCTTCTAATGCAGAAAGATCAGAGTCAGAGTTATCAATAAAAATAATTTTATTTACTGAATGATCAGGAAGAGTCAAATAAAATCGAAGAGCCTCACAGTAATCCTGAAGTCTTAAGTTTGCATCGTTTCTGGCCAACTCGGGGGTTCCTGAAGGAGGTGTTATGGTCGCAGTCATAAGAAGAACGGCAGGTCTTCTTGTAGTGTTTTTTCGACTCATCATAGCTTTATTTTGTTCCTCTTAAAAGTTTCATAAGTATAATTAATATGGTCTATTTATTTTTCATATCCTTGAAAACTTTATCAAAAGAAGATGCCACATAAAGCGAACCAAACGTAGAAAGATGGTCATCATCGGAGTATAATAACTCTCCCTGGAAAGCAATTTTACCCATGCCATGTTCGTCAAACATTTTTGATTCTGTGTGAATCACCGTTACATTTTTATGTTTTGCAAGTTCATTGAGCGTCTCCTGAACTTCACGGTTTCTTTGGTTATATTCGGCAATGGAAGGCCGAATATCCACACCTTTAACTGCAAATGGCAGCTTTTTTTGAATTAAACTGTATCGAGGAACATTATATCCTATTTCGGGAACATCACCGACGATGATCACTTTGCGATCCATAGCAATTAAGGCGTTAACGGTTCTTGAAAGTCCCGTCTTGAAAAGAATTGAATTCAGTTGTTTGCCATTATATTCGCGGTAAGTGTCTTTGAGAGAGTAGACAAGATAGTCTTCCTCTTTGTAACTGCTCCCTGTAGAGTATGCTGCCCATCGACTAGCAAGAATAATTGTTTTTATTTCGGGATGCTGTTTTAAATAATCCAGCACACCCTTGTTATATTGAGCTTTGTCGAGTGTATTATAAGTATTGTCTGGTAAAGTTTTTACATCAATACCTAAAAGCGGAGGAGCTGAGTCATGGGTTAGAATAACCCCTGATAGCGTATATTTTTTGCACTCTTCTTCAAGAGCAGGAATAAATGACCGTGCATGTGAGTCACCCCATAATGCGAAAGAGGGTGTGACATTTTTTGCTCCTAATGTTGGGGCTACCGAAAGGTTATTAAAATTTTCAGGTAGTTGTGCCGTATAGTTGTAGGCATTTTTATCGGTTGTCATCAATTGAATAATTAAGCCAAATCCAGAGAAAGCGGCCATTATTATTGCGGATATTGCGAATATTCTTTTTCTTTCAAGCACTACTTTTTGTTTGATTCTGAACGGTCTTTCAACATACCACCATGAGAGTGTTGCAAGCGCCACAGATGCAACGATGATGAATAATTTTTGATACCCTTCCAAAGGACGAAATGTTATGTACTTTGTGAATGCAACGATGGGCCAGTGCCAGAGGTAGAGAGAGTAGGAGATGAGGCCGATAAATACTATGGGTTTCAATGAAAGCAGGGTGCTTACAATTGTTTTTCTTTCATTGGGGTTACTCCATATTATAAAGCTCGCTCCAAGTACCGGAGCAAGAGCATTCAGTCCCGGGAAGGGAGTTGTTGAGGTATAGAAGGTGATGCTGTAAAAAATAAATCCTAAGCCGGTAAGGGAGAGTATGTTTTGTAACCAGTATGAGGATGGGGTGGGCAAAACACCAAGGGCAAGAATGGAGCCTGCAAGAAGTTCCCAGGCTCTTGTGGGAACAAGATAAAAGGTAGCTCCAGGATGATGAGAAAGTCCATAGATACTTACAAGTAATGAAATGAGTGCGGTTATGAGCAGTAATGGAAAATATTGTTTTTTAAAATAGCGGCTTGCGATAATCATCGCTAAAGGGAAAAAAATATAAAACTGCTCTTCTACTGCGAGTGACCAGGTATGTAATAGCGGTCTTTGAAGCGATTGAGGCTCAAAATATCCGGATTTGAGCATAAAAAAGATATTTGAATAAAAGAGCGTTGTGGATGTTATACTTGAGCCAAGCTCTCTACAGCCTGAAGGGTCAAAAAGATAAAGACCTGCTATTGAACTCAATACAATCATAGGAAAGAGTGCAGGGAAAATTCTTCTTATACGTCTTTCGTAAAATCGGGCAATTGAGAATTTGTTTTCTTGAAGCTCTTTTAAAATAATGGATGTAATCAGAAAGCCTGATATTACAAAAAAAATATCAACACCAACAAAGCCACCAGAAAAACCTGGAATATCCGTATGAAAAAAAAGAACAGCAAGCACCGCTACTGCACGCAGCCCATCTATATCGGCTCTATAGTTTACATTCATAATTATTTAGTGAGATAGTTTTCTGAATACATTTTTCATTTTTCTGATGAATGCTATGAAGGGGCTGAGTATTGGAGATTTATCCCAATATGATAATTCACGTAAATCGGTACGTGAACTCCTCTGATATCCCAGACTTGGGTTGACGATATAGGTGTTTATATCCGGGTTTTGAATCCTGAATGTTGATATTGCGGCATCATAGTGCATAGGCCCACCAAGCGGATCTCCAGGTTTTCGTGTTTGCAGCTCTTCAAGGAAGGCTATAAATTTATCAAAAATTATGGAATTTACGGCATAGCAATGAGTAAGAGGTAATGGTGTTGTTATTTTTACAAGAATTTCTGTTGGTTGTAGAGCGGAAGTATATTCGTGTCCCAAATATAAAAACCCCCAGTTTGTATTTGGCAATAATTTTAAAATCTCATTTGTAATGCTATTAATATTTGATAAAAATGAGATGTCATCTTCCAGTATTAAAATATTGGAGCAACCGTCATTTTTTGCTTTTTTAATTGCGTTTAAGTGACTTAATAAGCATCCTCTTGCACCAATGCTTGGAAATCCTGCTGCTTCAGTGGGTCGGGTTGCGTTAAAAAAATTTATTTTATTGTTTTGAATAGGCCATCCAATACGTTTGAACTCCTGTATTGTTTCTGTTCTTCTGTCAAGTCGTTCAGGCAGGTTAATAATAACTGTCCTGTCAAAATATTCAATAATTTTCATTGTATTATATTGATATGAAAAAAATATTTTCTCAGCTTTATATTTAAATATTCATTTTATTGATAATCTTTTTGCCAATCTCAATACCCGGGCGTTCAATGAAACGGTTGGAGATAATAGAAAGGCAATAACTCGCTGTTAGTACAGATATACACAATATTAATAATTTGCATTCAGGTGAATCGAGTAAGTGAAATATGTTTTTTTCGTAAAAAAACACAAAAAGATCTAATACAATAAAATGAAGAATGTATATACTGTACGACATTTCCCCTATTTTTATCAGGCTTTTCGTAAAAAAATTATTTTTTATTTTTGTATTTGAGAAATTGAGGATTAATAACATAAAACTAAATGCGGATAAAATAGGGACAATAAAGCGATTGAGTCCCGTAGTAAAAATATTGACATTTAATACAAAACAACTTGCAATAGATAGCCCAACACCTAATACTGTTAACAAGATATTAGGTGTTGATTTTTTAATAACCATCCTGTACAAATATATGCCAATTAAAAAAACACTTAATTGATTGACTATATTGGCATAAATAAAAGCATTGTTGTCGGGGCTTACATCAAATAACTTAAATATTATAAGTTCAAGCGCAAGACAAGCTGATACTAAAAGTGAAGTATATTGAATATATTTTTTGTTGCCAATATTTGATTGGATGGAATAGAGAATTGGAAATATGATATAAAAGCTCATTTCTGTTGCTATGCTCCATCCTCCTGGTACAATATTGTTATTTGCTTTTGGGTAAAACCCATGAATAAAAAGAATATTGGATAAAATGCCAAATAGACTATATTGAGAAGGGACTTGAAAAAGGCCGCTATGATGATATATTATTATTGTCCCCCAAATAAGATACAGCACAATGCCAAAATAATAAAGCGGGGCAATTCTGAATAATCGCCGTAAATAAAAGTTATATACAGATTTTTCTTTCCGCGCATTCATTGATAAACACAATGTTAAAGCAGATGCGACAAAAAAAAGTTGCACACCCATTTCGCCATAATTAAATATCCATCCCAAATATTTGTTAATGCCTTCACTGTGTTTGAAGCAGTGGACAGCAATAACTCCGGCTACAGCAATTCCTCTTGCAATATCAATATAAGAATATTTGCATATGTCGGGTTTTGGGGATTTGATATTATTCATTGACTTGTGTGTTGTTTGTTATTGCAATCTTTAGTTTATTTCTAAATAAACATATATTTAAAGAAGCCATTATTATTAGCTTTTGGCGGATGAAAGAGCGCTTTTTGTAATAAGGACGTTTGACTTGCACTATACTCAGTGATTCTGTATTGATTAAACATTATGATATATATATTAATAGTACATAGATAATGGATTGCTAATAGTTCTAATTTGTATATGTGGTCGCTATTTTGATATCCTTTTATTTAATATCCAGCAATAATATTGCAAGTCAATTATAAAATATAGACTTTATTATTTGCGTTAAATAAATTTTTTTTAAAATACGACTATTGTGTTTTTCGCATCAAGTAAAGTTATTGAGTAGATTTTATCAAAATGAAAGTCTTCTCGCAAGGTTATATTGATTTGCAGGTATTATGCCGAGTGTTTCATTGATTCTGCAAGTCCATTCAACCGCCCTTTATCATCGGTTAATAACTGTGGTATTTCTAAATTCATTATTTTGCAAAACCTCTCTATCCTGTAACGCCAGTCATGATTGGTGATAGTATGATACATATTGCTTCGTCTTTGTGCCTCAAGGTCATCGTTGTTCAAGAGGAGTTGTATGAGCTCATCACCTGCACTTTGTGGGTCATCTGAAAGTTCAACAGTTGCCTGGGGCCAAAACAACATATCGTCTGCCATTCGAGATACTGGACGTTTTCCGGCAACTATACATCCGGAGAGTAATGATTCGAGCCATCGGCTTGTTACCATCATGGAGCGTGGCCGGTCTCCTTGTGGTTCAATTAAGAGATTAAATGCAAGTGAAATTCTGGTTCGATGCAACAACTTAAAAAGCATTCCACGTTCAAGGTGGACGGATGGACCTGTTAAATTACCAAGTGGAGAGTGAAGATACAGATATGGTGAGCTGGCTGGATGAAAACGTGCTGAAAAATTAGAATGATAGCTTGGAGGCGTACGCCCAAAACTCATAATATCAATTTCTCTGGTTTTAAATGTCCTTGGAGCCCATGCAAGGCAGTCAGCACCTTGGTAAAGTTGTTGAACCTGAATTTTGTAGTGTGATTTTGGAAAATCAATATCTTCATGTGCGGTAACCGTTATGGCGTCAAAAAATGCGGTTTCTTTTACATATCCTGTTTGAAAATACGAATCAATTACTATGCCATAAATTTTGTGAAATTTTTTGCGACAGTCAGGTATTGCATTAATAAGTGCAAGATCTCCAGGTCCCCTTGCTACTACAATAAGAACATCCCCTCCTGAAGTTTGTAATGGTTCATAGACAAAAGTATTGCCGTGAACCAAGCGGTCGACTCCGTGTCGTGGAATTAATTTTGGTGAAAGGATATCGGCATTAAAATAATGGGCAAACAGTTCGGCGAGTTCATCTATAGCTACCCATCCTGCATGTGGGGATGCCAATCCGGCATAAAGTACTGATGTTTTCATAATATGAGCTATGGAAATAAGTGTAGGCTAATCAGATGACAGTTTTGCCTGAGTAATTTTTTAAAACCTGACCGTAAATTTTTACAATGGCATCTGCTTTTGCACTCCAGGAAAATTCTTTAGCCCTTTGTATTGCTTTTGTTGACATCGTATTGCGAAGAACTTGATTTTGAACCAATTTTGTTATACACTCTTTTACTTCCTGAACGACAAAATCTCTTGAAACAGGGTTAATTTTATACCCGGTCTCTTCTGTAACATATTCTGCAATTCCGCCATTATTAATCACAATGCAAGGAAGGCCGTTGGCCATTGCCTCCAATACTACGGCTCCACCAAATTCACGGACTGAGGGAAAGCAGAATACATCACTCTCTCTGTAGTAGCCTACTGTTTTTTGCTGCTCTACCCATCCGGTAAAAATTACTTTTTTGTTAAGATTCAGTGTATTGGCCTGATGTTGAAGAGCGTTTTTTTCCGGTCCATCACCGACGATTGTCAGTTTAATTTTGTTCTGTATTGACAACTCAAGATGACTGATGGCTTCGATAAGAATATCTGCACCTTTATAAGGCACCAGGCGGCCAACAAAAAGAAGATTAATTGTTTCGGTATTGTTTTCATCTCTTTTCGTGGCTTTTGTTTCATTTTGCAAGAATGAATTATCTATTCCATTTTCATAAAACAGTTCAATTTTTTCGTTTTTTATATCAAAAAGGTTTTTAACAAGATTCATGGTATAGGTAGAGCCGGAAAGAATGTAGCTGGCTTTTTTATAGGTTTCTCTATAGCCCGGGATGATGTATCGTCCTATATGTCGGAGAAAGTTAAAATAGGAAAATTCCTGACGGGCTACGGTCTGGAATCCTTTTGGAAAAGGAACTCCGCCATTTACCGGGCCGAGAATGAACGGCGTTTTTTTACATGCTTTAATCGCCTTTACAGGATAACGGGGTAGAATGGGAGTCAGAGCGTGAACAATATCGTACTGGCCATCAAGAATTGAATCTTTAAACCTTGAGTATACCTTGTGATTAAATTCTGCATAAATGGGGTAAATAAGCGTATTGTACAAAGGCCAAATTATTTTGCCTTTTATTTTGCTTACTCTGTCAGCTATTTTATAATAGCTTTTGATGAATTTGCTTTCAGGAATATAGATAATATCTCTTTCCGGGTGAGCTTTTTCCAATGCGGTTTTGTTTCTCTCATGAGTGACCAGTGTTGTGTTGACAAGCTGGCTAATGTGTTTATAGAATGAGTATCCCACAAGCGGTACGGATGGCCACTCAGGATTACATTGCTCTATAATTAAGAGGACTTTCAGGTTATTCTTCATGAGTCAATAGTTTTTTTGTCAGCAATTGCTGCTCTCTTTGCTGGCTTCCCGTGTGGTTCTTACCCAGTCATTGGTTTTCTTTTTTAACATCATTCCCAGATAGATCGGGATTTTCCAAAGTACATAAAGAGGTGCTGTTGCCAGGTAGAGCCAGGTGGAGAGTGGTGCTTTGCGTTGAATTTGGCCTGATGCAAGATAGAGAAAAAGTATTGTCCAGAACGAGGCTGCGAGCACTTGCCAGACGGTATCAAGAAGTATGGAGCCCGCTGTTGCAAGAGTAAAGAGCATGACAAGAATCGAGAGCGGTGGTATGGCAAGTTCTGCAAATGCGTAGAGGTAGCGGAAATCGTGTGACTCTTTGAAAAGTTTGAAAAGGGGAAGTGACATCTTTTTTACAAGCATAAAGCGTCCACCTTCCCAGCGATTTCTCTGGCTTGAGGCGTTTTTGCCAGAGGTTACCATCTCGCTGCGAATAACTGCATCCGGGTTGTAGTGTACATTGATTCCGTCTTTGAGCAGAAGTAGTGTAAATTCTATATCCTCAACGATGGAGTGTGAAGGCCATCCATAGTGCCTCAGTAGTTCTGTGCGAAACCCCATGCCGTTGCCTCTCAGAATAGCGCTTCCTGACATGCGGAATGATCCAGCCATCCTGAGATGGTTAAATACGTTGAAGGCGGCATCAATAAGTGCCGTGCGCCATCCAGCCTGGGGGTTACTGACTCCGTTAAAAGCCTGAACCGTTTTAATGTCTGGGTTGCTGAGTGAAGCGCTGATTTCACGCAGATAGCTTTTGTCGGGGCAGACATCTGCATCTATGATGGTGATGGCATTGGTTCCCCGATAGTTTTCTTGGCAGTTTTTGAGAAACCAGTCGAGTGCCTCTCCTTTTCCACGTTTATGTTTGTCAAAGCGCTCAAAAACTTGTGCGCCTGCTTCTCGTGCATTCTGAGCTGTCGCGTCAGTGCAGTTATCTGCTACCACAAAAATTTCAAATCGGTTGGCGGGATAATCACTCGCCAGAATATTTTCAAGAGTTTTTTTTATGCCCTCTTCTTCGTTATGAGCGGGAATCAGTACTCCTATAGTAAGGAATTGGTTACTTATCGTTTCCTCTTTTTTAAAGAGGTATGAGGCGATAGTGCTCATAAGCAGATATCCGGCAGGCAGGGCCAGCAGAATAAGCAGGCTTTTGATAAGAAATTCAATGATTATCATGATTGTGCTCTTGCCTGGTTAAGTAAATCGACCATCAGGAGGTTGTTTACATGCTGGTTGTAGTTTGCGCTTACTTTTTTTCGTCCGGCTTTTCCGAATTGCTGTCGCAGCTCTGGATGATTGAGCAGGGTCAACATTTGGCTGGCAAGGTCTTCTGCATCTCCAGGCGTTGCAAGCAGTCCGTCCTGGCCGTGCAGGATAAGTTCCGGTATACCGGTAATTCTGGTCGATATGACGGGGATCTCTTTGGCCATTGCTTCCATCAGTACCACCGGAACGCCCTCAGCAAAACTCGCAAGCACAAAGATATCAGCCTTGTCATAATGTTGACGCACCTTGTCCTGGCCAAGTACTCCGGTAAAGGTGACTACTTCGCTGAGGTCGTTTTTAGCGACAAACTTTTCAAGGGAGAGCCGGTCTGGTCCTTCACCGATCAGGGTGAGATGAAATGGTACGCCATTGTTTTTAAGCAGCGAGCAGGCTTCAAGAAGGATATGCTGTCCTTTCGCAGGTACCAGCCTCCCGACACAAATAATGTTGGGTACCTTGTTACCAGGGTCCGGTCTTACGACATAGAGGTCAGGATCTACACCGCAACGCACAATGTGTTGCAGGTTCCAACTCTCTGCATCACTGATACGCATGATTTGGCTTCGGCAGTAGTGGCTTATACAGCGGACAAAACTTGCTTTTTTGATTTTTTCAGCAAGCAGGGCTGAATCGACAGCATAAAAAATATCAGGTCCATGGACGGAAATGCTGTAGCTTATGCCACCATACGCTTTCATCAGTATGGCAACTATAGCTGTGGGATTTCCGAAGTGCTCATGGATATGGTTCATCTTGTGCCGGTGCATCCATTCCAAAAGAATTCCAGCCTCAACAAAATAGGCTAATGCCTTTACTGGACTTTTTGGTCCCTTGAAGAGCAGTTTTGAGGCTTCAAAAGCCATACGGAGGTAACCGGCAGGTTTTTTGAGGAGAGAGTGAATATGAGCTTTTGCCATCAACGGTAGCGGTGTGGCGAGTACCATCAGGGTTTGAACAGCCTCTTCCTGTTCTGCCGCAGTCATGAACTGAAGGTTCGATGGTTTACGAATAGATGCCGTATGGACAGTCAGACCTGCTTTTCTTAAGGATTCTATCTCTCTGTAGATAAACGTGTGTGAGACTGCCGGGTACTCACTGCAGAGATATGCTATGGGTTGTTTGATCATATTTCTGAGACAGAGAGTCCGGTTGTGAGAGTGTTCCGTCTGTTTTTTAAGGGGTTCCCGGTGATGAGACCCCAATAAAAACGGATTAATCCAAAGAGTTGAGGGATTACGACAAGAGAGCAGTGCCAGGCATAGGTTCTGGCCTCTTTTTTGTTCAGATTGTTTTCACGCATAAATTTATTGACCTTAAAAAGACGAGGATTGAGGAGTATGGCAGTACCGGGAGCCAGTGTCAGAAGCCCAAGCGTAATGGTTGTTGAGGATGGATGGATGAAGATTGTCAGGATGAAAAAAATCAGGCAGATCATAAAGACTCCTCCTTTAATAACTATTTTTTGAAATTCATACTTCCAGAAATCACTGCCAGCTTCGGCTTCGCGTTTTCGAACTGCAGCAAACCCATACCCTGAACGGAATGCCCTCGCCATGTATTGACGAACGGTTTTCATAGCCAGGTCATGCTGCGTCATCAAGGCATCAAGCCGGATAATTTTCCAGCCTGCCCGTAGAACACGCCTGCTGAGTTCAGGATCTTCTCCACCGACCAAGAACTCATCATAGCCACCTGTTTTTTCAAGAACCTTACGTCGCAGAAGAACGTCACCGCCAAAACAACTGGACTCACCAATGGGTCCGTTCCACTCAATGTCTCCTAACCAGTTATAGATAGAGTGTTCTGGGTGCATTTCTTTGCGTAATCCCATCACAGCACCGATTTGCTCTTCTTTATCTATTGCATGTACCGCAATTTTAAGCCAGTCTGGGTTGAGAATTGTGTCAGAATCAAGAAAATGCACGAATGGTGAAGAGCCTTGTTTCCAACCATGGTTGCGGCCTATACCCGGTGTAGGGTACTCCGGATTGAGGGCTATGACGGTAACAGAGTCATAAGCATTAGCAACATCAATACTCCTGTCTGTGGAACCGCCGTCAACGTAGTAGAGATAGATTTTTTCTTTTGGGTAACCAGATGCAAAGACAGAATCAATGCACCTGCCAAGTGTTTTGCTGCAGTTAACGCCTATAAGAACACAATCGATATCAGGCAGATGCGACATTCTTTATTTTTCCCTGGAATTTGCTTATTAAATAACCTTCACATTTAAATTTAAGTCAAATTAAATGCCAAAGGCAATATGAGATTTAATTTGTTTATTTATAATACATTGCGTTTGTACGATGTGTTAAGGTTTTTTTTGTGCATAGCATAAAGAGAGTCATTCTGGGGGGAGGGCTCTCTGATTGATAGAGTCAGGGAGCTGGGTATTCTTCCATAAGCTTGAGGGTTATGACCATAGTTCCCTGTTTGTTGATAAATCCACAGGTGTTGGTATTCCCTTCGGTAATCATTACTTTTGCAAGACCTTCGGAAAAACTTTCGGCTGCGCTGAATTGAGGTTTGATGACCATTGCAGCATCCCGCTCTATATAACCATAGAGATTACCGACCTTGACCAATGCCAAACCTTCCGAAAAAGGAGAGGCCTCAACAAATTGGGGCTTGATAACCATTCGTCCTTTTTTGTCGATAAACCCATACTGCTGGCCAGTTTTGACGGCGGCCAGTCCTTCTGAAAAAACACTGGCGATATCGAAGGTCAGGTTAAAAAGATTTTTTCCCTCTCTGTTGATAAAAAAAGCGTGATTCCCGACTTTTGCTACTGCAAATCCTTCTGAAAAAACAGTGATAGCATCAAAAACCGGGTTGATAACCAGTTTGCCGCGTTTGTTAATGACCCCCCATTTATCGTTTGGCTTCTCTCCAAATTTGACAGCAGCAAGACCATCGGTAAACCTGTTGACCGCATCAAACTGAAAACTGGTGACCATTTTTCCTTCTTCATCAATAAACCCAAATTTTCCGGTACGATCATCACCCATTTTTACAGCAGCAACTCCTTCAGAATAGTCTTGCACTTTATCAAATTGTGGCAGAGTGATTAATCTTCCTTTTCGGTCAACAAATCCAAACTTACTGGCACCTAATTCCCCAATATCTACTCTGGTCATATTCTTTTTAAAACCAGGAGTTGCACCAAACTGCTGATTAATAACGATATTGCCCTGCTTGTCGATATAAAAAAATTTTTCGCGAGTGTCGCCTATTACTATAGCAGCTCGACCCTCAGAAAAGTTACGTGCTACAATAAATTGCGGCATAAAAACCATTTTCCCCTCTTTATCAATATATCCATAGCGACCGCCGATTTTAACAACTGCAACACCTTCTGAAAAGTCGTGAGCGTCGTCGAATTGCGGAGTGATAGCCATTTTGCCCTGTTTATCAATAAAACCGTAGTGTTTACCCATCCTTACTGCAGCAAGACTATCTGAAAAAAGATGTATTGTATTAAATTGCGCAGTAATGCTTTCACTTGTTATTGGTTCTGCAGAGGCAATTGCGACATACTTACCAGGGAAAAAAAGGAATAAATGTATAAAAACCTTCAAAAATATTACTTTACGACTATATTGAGGATTCATTCCCATAATGCATTTTAATTCGTATAATGGCTGCAGCAATAACTCCAATGATGATTCCGATGTTATTGTAGGATGCATCCCGAATCAAATTTTCAAAATTACCGGTTGTAAAATTTACGTGCAGCATTTCTAAAAGAAAGCTTATTGGTGCTATGGCAATGGTTGCCATAAATGCAATAATTCGCTTTCTGAACAAGAGTATGGGTACAAAGGCAAGGATGATATAGATTGATATGTGAAAGAGTATATCGAAAACATCTCCTGCCGAGCTTGCGGTACTGCTTGAAAACGTAGCACCAATAAGGCCAATAAAAACTATAATCCAGATTATTATAAGCTTTGTTGAGAGTTGCATCTTAATGTAAAGTTAATGGTTATTGGTTATTAGTGAATAAATGTTGAATTTTGAGAGGGTGGCGCTCCAATAAATCGGGTTCTCTGAGTAATGATATTCTCAAGTATATCGGAAATATTTTTATCTTTAGAGAGCACAAAAGAGTCTTGATTTTTTATGAGTAATCCGATAAGGCCACCTACAATAACCATATAAATGGGATTGAACATTGCATTAAGAAGGTTGTCTATCTGCGTAATAGCGGAAAATACAGCCATAGCCGCAGGGGCCGCATAGGCTTCAGTTTTCCATGTTTCAGGTTTTAAGCGGACAAGAAGAATGAATACCGGTAATTGAATCATCAAAAAAAATACTGATAATCCATAGATGCCATTGACTCCATAGACAATAATCCATCCTCCATCAGTTACGGCGATATCTTTTCCTTTATCATCAAAGACTCTTGAGCGATTCCAACCGCCCCATCCAAAAAAAGAGCCTTGAAATGCTTTATTGAGGAGGATGGTTTCATTGTCGAATCGGAATTGTAGTGATGCAGCTCTTGATGGGCTGAATTTTTCAGCAATATAGTTAGTAAAATTTCGGCCGTCCCATGAATAGCCAATTCTTGCAACAACGTAGAAATAGGGACAGAGTAACAATAATGCCACAAGAATAAAATTTTTGTATTTGCTTGAAAGAAAGAGCACGATAAGACCAATGAATAAATATGCAAGTGCTCCGGCTGATTGCATCATTATTGATGTAAAAACAAGCATTATGAGCAGGTAGAGAGATGGAACAAAAAGTATTTTTTTTGGAAGTGCCTTGCAGTATAACAGCCAGCTTCCAAGGAATCCCGCCAGCATCATCCACATAGAAGTCATGAGGCCATGATCCATGTAGACTGATGGCCGATATCCGCCGCCATCCCTTAAACTCTGGGCAAAGCTTGTTTGAGAAAAACCGTAGGTCAGACGATGCATCTGCGGGCTTATGATCATTTCAATCCAACAGAACGGTATGTAAACAACGCCACCAATGAAAATAGTGAGAGCCAGGGTTTTTAAGGCATCGGTATCATTAAAATAGATTCTGCCGATATAGTAGGGCAGCCCAAATTTGATGGCGGTGTACAAGATTGTTGAAATACCGTCATAAAATCCTAAACCATTGAAGACTGATGAAAAAAATGAGGCGGTGCACCACATCACAATCAGTATATCGGCATTATGATATTTAAAGTTTAAAAGTCGTGCTTGATCATTAAAATAGGCTCCAGCAAAAATGCCGAGACCCAGAACGGTTGACTTTGTATTTTTAAGCAGAAAAATGTCATAATCAGCACAGGGTAGAAACATCCATCCAGCCACATAAGCTATGACAGGCACCAAACGCGCATCAAGCTTTTTGTAGAGAAAAAAGATGAAAGGTGTCCATCCAAAAAAAGCAAGTGGAACAAATATGTTTCCCGGGGCACTCATCGGTAATTATGATGAACTTTTGCCGGTATCCCAACGGCTGTGGATGCCTCGGGGACATCGCTGATGACAACAGCGTTAGCGCCAATGCGGGCATGAGCTCCTATGCGAATGTTACCGATTATTTTGGCTCCTGCTCCGATATCCACATGCCCTTCAATAACGGGAAGTCCGGGTTTTAGCCCATTTCCGATGGTAACTTGCTGCAAAATAAGGCAGTTTGGGCCGATTGCAGCATCAGGATGTATGACAATACCGTTTGGATGAGGAATCATCAGACCGCCACCTATTTTTGCGTTGAGCGGTATATCAGCACCACTGACAGCACTCCAGAAACGGTGTTGTACTACAAGAAAAGGGGATATCATTTTGGAAAAAAAGTTCTTTTTTAACTGTTGGCGTTGGTACTTTCGAATAGTTAAGAGAAGATATTTTCCTGGTTCATACCATCCGCGTATAATTTTTTCACGGGACCAGTCAGGTTCGATTGCTGAAATCATAGTGTTTACGATTGCTTTTCGTGTTGCCGGATTTTCTTGGAAGAGCTGATGATTTTATCAATCTTGACAAGAAGTTGTGATTTGATGATATAGTCAATACCTTTTTGAGGTATAATTTTTTTGATGAATTCCGGTGGATTGTCGAAAAGTTCTTCTATGGACAGTGTTTGCTTGATGCCTCCAAAGTTCAGAATAGGAGCAATTCCAGGAACTCCAAGACGAACAAGCAGTTCAGCGGAATGCCTCAGGTTTTTATATTGAGAGCTGTCTCCAAGACAAACCAAAGCTACAATATCACTATAAATTGCAAGATGCTCCGTAAGGTGACTCTTTAATAATGATGCACTGTCAATACAAATAAAGTCATACTCTTTTTTAACCTCTTCGAGCAGGACTTTTATTAATTGACGAGGTATAGGGTTTGCAGTTATATTGCCTGCATACATCATATCAATATTATCTCCCGGAGTAGAGATGACGTAATCCCTCCATGAACCGGCATTATAGAGATAATCGCAAAGGCCGGGTAAATTAAGCTGAAATTCAGAGTCATTTTCAACCTCGGGAACCTCAATGTCACCATCAATCATGAGGACTTTTGGCGCAATTTGCGAAAGTGCTTTGGCGCAACTGAATGCAATTGCTGATGAGCCTACACCTTTTTCAATTCCAGTAAAAAGTATTACTCTTGTATTATCTCGTTCTTTTTCGCGACAGAACTTAATGGCGAGGCTCCCGATCTGATGAGCCTTAAAATCATCTGGAGCAATGCTCAATTGTTGCGCGCCATCATTTTGTTTGTCAACATCTGAAATGGTCTGTGTAGGAGGGTAGCCAAGTGCGTGCTCAATGTCGAGCGGCCGACGGATAGTGTCGTCTAAATATTCGTAGATGAAAAACGAACCACCTACAATAGCGAATGCGCTGAAAAAGAACATCGTTATGAGGTTTTTGGTATTCGATTTCAGAGGTGCTTTGGGTGTTCTTGCCAGAGATTCTATGGATATGCGTAACGGGGCCTTATTTTCAATCTCTATCTCAGTGATTCGAGTATCAAGCATATCAAGGATGCCACGCTTATGTTTTACAAATTCAGAGAGACTTTCACCTTTGTGAATTCCTATTGAGACTCGTCTTGACTCTTTCAGGTTTTTATTTAGTTCCTCCTGAATTTGCAATTCGGTTTTTTTTGTTTTTTCAAAATCAGTTTGTGCATGAATCAATTGTGTTTTAATGTCAAGATTTCTTTTGCCATAGAGTACCGATTTTGCAGTATTTCGCACCTCGTCGTGCAATTTGGTTGCATATTTTTTCATAGCATCCATGCGTTGTTCTACATAGATACGGTCAGGATTTTTTGTTGTTAATCCATCGGTTGTGCTTCTCATTTCCTGGAGTTGTTGATATGTCCATGAATCGGTTGAATAGAGTGATTGGTTATTCATGACAAGTTCCTCAATGAGAGGGTTTAATGAAATCGCAGCTATTTCCCTGCTTTCAGTTTTTACTTTTTCATAATTTGTTTCAGCTTTTATTCTTTCCATCAGGGCATTGTCGTAAATACCTAAAAGTGATTGGCTGTTTTTGGCGGCGATGTTGAAATCTTCGGAGTATGCCGCAGTTGCAATATCTTTGGTAAGGCTGTCAAGATTGCGCTCATACAAAGCCATTTTTTCTTCGATAGCTTTTTTTTGTCCGTAAAGATATTTCAATTTGTCAGAATCGACCGTATTGTTTTTTGTACGACTGTCGTTGATATAGGCATTCATCAACTTATTGACTATTTCGGCAAGCCCGCGTGGTTTGTTTCCGGAAATTGTTATTTCCAGGAGATGTGTGTTTGGAAACGGCTTGACCGTAATCATGCGATCAAGTATATCAGCGCAAACCTCTGACGATTTGATACCAGGAAAGATTTCGGCTCTTTCGCGGGAATTGAGTTGATCAACGGTAAGTTTTAAAACATCAAATGATTTTATGGTGTGAGCTTGAGTATTGGCATAATCGTTATAATAGTTGACGATAGATGATTCATCAGATGTTTGAATTAATTTTGATATAACCGGGTCAAGCCTTAAAAATGCGTGAACCTCATAGTACGGGTTTTTTATCAAAAAAATCAATGGTGTTAACATTGCAAAAAGAAACGAGCCTAAAAAAAGAATATAGAGGCCATATCGCTTTAAAAAACCGATGAGATCAAGTGATTTTGAAGGCTTTCCGTAAGGGAGGAGCTCTCTTACGGCATTTTCTTTGAGCATACGAGAAGACTATTTTTTTATAAAGAGCGATGGAGTCCCGTGTGACTCAATTATTCCATTCTGGAGATTGTAGACTATGTCACATTTTTCGAGTGTACTGAGCCGATGGGCAACGATGATAATTGTCTTTGAACCTTGCAGGGCATTGACGGCTTCCATAACCTCTTTTTCAGTAGCGAGGTCAAGTGCACTTGTTGCTTCGTCAAGCACGAGTATTGACGGATTGTGATAGAGTGCACGGGCGATGCCGATGCGTTGGCGTTGGCCGCCCGAGAGGCGAACACCCCTCTCACCCACCATGGTCTCAAGTCCTTCCGGGAGTTGCTCAACAAATTCTGTAAGATAGGCCGCTGAAACAGCCTTTTTTACAGACTCTTCATCAATCTCTTCGGTTGGCAGCCCAAAGGCGATGTTTTTTCGAAGCGTATCATCGGTCAGATATATTGATTGTGCTACATACCCTATCTGGTTCTGCCATCCACGCATGTTCTTTTGGATTTCGATACCGTCTGCTGCTATAGAGCCAGCGTCAGGCGTCAGTAATCCTAAAAGGATATCAACAAGTGTGCTTTTACCGGATCCACTTTTTCCGATAAAGCCCACAGAGGTACCTTGTTTGATGGTAAGAGAGATCTTGTTGAGGGCAGGTGAGGGAGCCGCAGGATAAGTATAGGATATATTCTGGAGAACAAGCTGGTTTGCGAAGGGTTTTGACGATATTTCAGGTTTATTGTTTTCCTCCACAGGCAGTTCCAGCTCCTTTTGTAGAATAGCTACCACTGGTGAGCAGTATTTCAGTGCCTGTGATGCGGCGAGAATGCGATTAATGGAGGGTATTAAGCGAAATGCGGCTACAGCAAAAAGGCCCATCTTGGGGATGATGTCGCCAATTGCTCCTCCCTGTGCCAACGTTGTAATAACAAGCAGTGCAAAAGCCGCAATGGTAAGAAGCTCCATCAAGAGGCGGGGAAATTGCTGCACGGTTGCGTTTAACTGTACAACACTTGCACGTGCATTGGTATGAGTTCTATATCGGCGTAAAAATTCAGAATCTCTCCCCAGTAATTTGACATCTTTGGCACCACCAAGCCCTTGCTGCAGGTGAAGGAGTCGCATCCCATCATGCAGTTGACGAATTTCACCCCAGAGGGTCATCTTTTTTTTTGTCAGTTTCATAAATCCAAAACCTGTCACGCTAAAGATGCTGATAATGATAATGCTGCCAATAGGTTCGACTGAAACTACCATGATGCAGAGAGCAAGAATAACAAGTGACTCTGTGATGAGTTGTAGTGTGGGGGTTAGAACGTTATTAGTAAACACCCCGACTTCAGTAATCACATTCTGGATTAAAAGAGCGGAGTTTTGCTGCAAGTGAAATGCGTATGGCTGACGCAGGTAGATGGTGAAGAGGTGAAGTGAGAGCCTAGCCTCAACATTAGAGATAAAGCGATTTTGTGCCCAGGCCAGCAAGCCTAAATAAACAGCTTTGAAAAGATAAACCACAAACAGCAGCAAGACGCCACCAATCAAGAGGGTATTTGAATTCGGGTTTCCTAAAAATTGGAGCAGCGGGCGAATTGCTGGATACTTTTCGGCGATATTATGTTCTGAAAAAATAGCAAGCGTCGGTATCACTAACCCAATACCAAGGGTTTCAAGACAAACACCGATAAGCATCAAAAACAGCAATATCGTAACATTTACTCGCTCTTTAGGTTGCAGGAACAACTGAGCTTTATTAAAAAACGATCGGGGAGAAAGAGTCATTTTTTTGTTGTCGTAATTATTTACTTATTTACCTATGGTATTGATTATTGTTGAATTTCCTTTAATAAGATTCATATCTCCCAAACCCATACTCATAATTTGTAATGAAGGCATGATTTTTTCAAGGGTATAGTTGAATTTTGCTATACCTGTTGTGCTAATGTAGACAATATCGTTTGGCAAGAGCGTGAGGTTTTGACTGAAGTCGCCGTGGGCAATAAGTTTATTGAGATCAACCGTAATAACGTCTCCTTTTACATTTTGTTGCCTGATGATAAATATTTTTTGGGGGTTTGCATTTTTGTTCATACCTCCTGACAGCATGATTGCTTTCAGGACGTTCATACCATCTTTTAACTGCACCGCACCGGGATTATTTACCTCTCCCATGACATAGACAATTTCGTCATTCAGCTCAGGAAGGAAAATTACATCATTGTTTCTGATAGGGGCATTCAGGCTCATATTGCCGTTTTTAAGGAGATCTTGAAGATCGATCCACAAGACAGTGTTGTTGCCCCGGATGATAGAGCATCGTGTCATTTTACCCTGATCAGGTAGCCCTCCGGCAAGGGCAAGACCTTCAAGCAGCGTACCATTGCCCGGGAAGTTGATGACACCAGGCTTGGCAACCCGACCAAGCACAAAAGCTTTATTGTTGTGAAACTCTTTGATCTGTATGGTTACTTCAGGCTCTGTGTAGAGCGCCTCAAGTTTTGATGTCAACAATTTCTGAACCTCTTCGGTTGTGTAATTGATGACACTGATATTGCCTATTCTGGGCATAGCGATAAAGCCGTCAGGAGAAACTAGAATATTTTCCTGCGAAAGCTCAGGTCTTCGCCAAACCTTTATAGTGACAAGATCACCCGGGCCTAAACGATATTGATAGGTTTCCTTGGGTCGTATAGCTTCTAACTGCTCTTTGGTGGCAAACTTCTGATTTTTTTGGGGAAGTTCAATACTGAAATCTCTTTCAGGAGGAGCTGGTACCCGGGTAGGTACTGGTGAAATGTCATTGCAGGCGCTGATCATCATTGAGAGCAAAAAGCTGCATACTGTGATGATTATGTTGTGTTGTAACCTCATGGAGCCATCAAAAAAAATTGCCGAACTTATCGGCTAAATATAGCATAAAAAGCGTGGTACAAAAAGCATGCTGATAGCTTGGTAGAGAGTCAGGCAGTGATAAAAAAGCAGAGACTGAGCTTAATGAGGAATAATTTTTGCAGGAATGCCTACAGCAAGGCAGTTGTCGGGGACTGAGGTGATTACTACGGCATTGGCTCCAATATCGACGTTGTTGCCGATAGTGATATTGCCAAGGATTTTTGCACCGGTACCGATATTGACGTTGTTGCCGATTGAGGGTGCAATTTTTTGGTCGATATTTTTCAGGCCTATTGTTACTCCGTTTCGGATAATGCAGTTATCACCAAAACTGGCATAACCGCTGACGATGATATCGCCGAAATGTTCAATACGGAAATTTACACCAACAGGAACCTCACAGGGGAGCTCTATACCAGTAAGTATCTGTACGATTTTGTAGAGAAATTTGTACAGGAGAGAAAAAGGTTTTCGGATAAACCCATTTTTTAAGGTGTAACGCCAGCGCCCGAACCGGTAGACGATCATTACCCAAAAGCCTTGTGAGCTCCATACTCCATTATAGGTTGCTAAATCGGCTTGAATATTTGCAAAGAGAGTCATAAGTAAAAAGTGATTACCAGGGTGTTGGAGGAGATACTTTGCCCAAACGGGTATCACGAAGCGATTGAAGAATCAGCTTGCTGATTGCCATGGCGGCAGTCCGTTTTTGTGCCGCATTTTTTGAGGGCAAAAGATTTTTAACGTATCGAGCGACATACCAGAGAAGTTCGACTCCTGTGGCCAATAACATGGGGACAAGACCCTTGTTTTTACGGTAATAGAGGCACTCGCTCCGCATTCTGAAAGAGAGAACCTGTGCTGCTCTCACATCAATTGTTTTGTCTTTTCTTGTTTTACTGCTGGCCCCGCCTATGTGCATGACCTCGGCATCCGGAGTGAAATAAACTTTCCATCCCGCTTTTTTAGCTCGAAGGCAGAGGTCGGTCTCCTCATAGTAGAGGTAGAATCGCGGGTCAAACAATCCGATTGAGTCGAGCATCGTTTTGCGTAAAATGGTATAGGTGCCAGGTACCCAATCAACTTCTATCGGCCGGTCGTGAGCAAATCCGCCGAATTCGTGATGGTTCAGAAGAGGAGATGTCGGAAATTTCCCGCTGATTCCCGAGAGTGTAAGCAGTTTGTAGAGTGCGTTGGGAAACCGGCGGGCTGAGGGTTCAATATGGCCTTGAGGTGAAATTATTTTACCTCCGCAAAGACCGCACTTTGGGGTGCGATCCATAAACTCGATGCAGTTTCGAATTGATGATGGCCTGATATAGGCATCGGGGTTGAGCAGAATGATATATTGGCCGGTTGCGTGCTCGAACGCCTGGTTATTCGCTGCGGCAAAGCCAAGGTTTTGAGTGTTTGCCGTCAGGTGCACAGAAGGAAATTCATTCTGCACCATAAGCAGGGAATCGTCGGTGGAGTTGTTGTCGACAACAAAAACCTCAAGATCAATACCGGCACTATGGGTAAAAAGGGCCTGAAGACAGTTTCGGAGAATATCCTTTGTGTTGTAACTAACGATGATTACTGATACCATGTGGAATCCTGACGGAGTTTTTTTGGTTATGAATGTACAGGTCTTGCCACTTCCACCTGCTTGGTCATCAAAAGAGTGTTTTTACCCTTACTTCTGGAGTAAGATACTTTATCCATAAGGTGATTGATAAGAAACAGTCCGTACCCCCCCTCTGGATAACTGGATATAACAGGGGGCTGTGTTTGAGGGTTGAACTGCGCATTAGAGTCAATCACTGTTGCTGTAAGCTCATGTTTATTGGTGGTGAAGGTGATTGCGACCTCTTTTGCCTTACTGGAAGGGTCTGCATATCGTACAGAATTTGTAAAAGATTCGCTGATGGAGAGCTCGAACGCATGAGCAAATTCCGCAATGTTACTGGTAGCTTGTGCTTCATGAGCAAAAATTTCAGCAATATTGCCGGCTATAATCGAGACTACCTTTACATAGATTAAATCGCCCTGCAAGGTAAGGGTGAGTATCTTTTTCATATAAGATCTATAAAAATTATTTTGACTGATTATACAACTGCCGCTGCAACATCATCATAGATATCAAACAACGTATATGCATTTGTTAATTCAAAAACTTTTTTGACCCGCTCGTTCAGATTGGCAAGTTTTAAAAGAGCACCAGACATTTTTTTCTTACGGGCAATTCCTACCAGAACACCAAGGCCGCTACTATCGAGAAAGTCCACTTGTCCAAGATCGATTACCAAAGATTGACTCTCCGGAGACTGTTCGATATGGCTTTTCAGTTGGGGGGACGATGAAGCATTAAGAATGCCCTTCAATGATAAAACCGCAAAGTTATTGATGGTATTTTCAATGATAATCATACGGTGTCTTCTTGATGTATTCTGTTGAAAAGAGCTTTTTGTATCATTGCTATATCCTTAAAAAAATTGCTGTGGACCGCATAGTAATGATTGACGATATCTGAATCAATATCATTTTGTGGCCAATCTTCAGCCTCGGCATAGTTAAATACGCCTGGTCTGTGGTGTGTTTTACTCCGCTGAGTTACCTCAATCGGTCGGCTTCCGATAATATCAAGATGTCCACTCAGTACTTTAAACAGCCACAGAAAGCGATCAAGGGAAAAGAAAATAGCGAGAGTACTTAGCAGGCCTTTTTTTCTTAGAGTCGTCACTGGCAGAGATACCTTGCACCGTGGTTTTGCGGAGTAATAGAGTATTTGTTTTGTTGACCAGGAACCTCTTGACTCAAGTATGGGTCTTAAAAAAAGATAAGGAAGTAGCAGGATAATAATAAGTGACGCTGCAATACAACTATGTACAATCCGCAGGAAGAGAGTGGCTGAACCGATGGTTTGGCTTATGCTGCTTAAAAGATGCGGGTCTTCCATTGTTAGCGAGTGCCCGCTTTCGGGGTCAATAAGGACATTGCCGGAGGCAATTTTATTTTCGACTTCAAGTTCTTCACCAATAAAGGTGTTATCCATAACAATGCTTGATGCAACAGAGCTGTTCCTGTCAACAATCACATTGTTCCCAATTATTGCGGCAGGTCCTATTACTGAACCGGCAAGTATCTGGACGTTGTTGCCGATAATTACTGGTTTAATAATTTTTGCGCTTTTTTGAATGACAACATTTCTTCCAATGTAACATCCAGCCTCATTGTTATACCCTGGCAGTACGTAGTGTAACAATCTGTTATGCAGCAGATCTTCGGCAAGTTGATAGTACTGCCCGACAGAGCCAAGAACAACCATCGATAAGGGAGGAGTCTCTCGACTGTTTGCTGAAGCGATAGGGGAGCCTGTCAAGCTGAGAGTTTTTTTGCCGAAACCAGGGAGATCGCCTGATGGAAGTGACGCAAAATAAGATCGGTAGTCAGCGTTTTTATTGTAATGAATAAAAAGGATGTTGTTGATAATCATAATTCGCTGATCCGAACAGAATCGGCTGTTTTTTTCCAGAATTTTATGGAGGCTGTCTGATGGCAGAGAGTTGGCATAACTGATATCAATGCCCCATCTATCGCCTTTTTCGCAAAATTTTTCAACATCGTTGACTGCTTCGTCACTGATAATTCGGATAGCGGTGCTGCCAGCCAGGATAGAAAAATCAATCAAAAACTCAACAAACGGCTTGTTGCACAGGGGAACAAGCAGCGGATGATGGCCGGGCAGAATATCGTGCAACCATGGATAATCGAGCTTTTTTGTGATAATTATTGTTTTCATGGTACCAGCTTATTGCCCTGCTGTTATTGCATTGAATGAGCTTACAGCGGATGCTGCGTCGGGGTATATGGAAAAAAGCTGTTTAGCCTTGGTAAGCTCAAAAATTAAAGAGACCTTGGGCCCGAGGGCAGCAAGCTTAAGATCACCCTTATGCTCAAGCGCCTTGCGCAGACAGGATACTATTGTACCCAAACCGCTACTGTCGATAAAGTCCAGAGAGCTGCAGTCAAAAACAATATTGGCACTCTGTTGCAGCCAGTTTAAAAATGCTTTTTGAAGTTCACCGCAGTTATTGGCATCAATGCGAACCTGAAGTGCCGCAATGCCAATTGTTGTATCGGTGGAGGTGTCAAGTTGAAAGATCATGGTGTTATCGTGTTTTAGTATGCACCTTTGCCTGTCAGCACGGCAGGAATAGTTTTTAGAAGCAGAAGAAGATCATTAAGAAAACTTGCGCTCTGGATATACTGCATATCAAGCATGACCTGTTCATTAAAGGGGATGTCGCTTCTGCCACTTACCTGCCAGAGGCAGGTAATGCCGGGGATGACGTGTAGTCGCTTACGCTCTTCAAGGGTATATTTTGCTACCTCCGACGGGAGCGGTGGTCTGGGCCCGACAAGACTCATGTCGCCAATGAGGACGTTGAGAAGCTGCGGCAGTTCATCGATGCTGAGCTTGCGGATGATTTTTCCAACCCTTGTAATTCTGGGATCTTTTTTAATCTTGAAGATGACACCCGCCTTCGATTCGTTCATTGCTGCAAGTTCAGCTTTTAAGTGGTCGGCATTCACAACCATCGATCTGAATTTGTAAAACTTGAAATGTTTTCCATTTCGGCCTACCCTCGTCTGATAATAGAGAACAGGGCCGGGATTTTCAATCCAGATACAGAGTGCTGTCAGGAGACAGAGAGGAAGAAAAAATAACCCGCCAACTATTGCTACCGTCATATCCAGTACTCTCTTCAGGATATAGGAAAACATGACCGTGGTCTCCCATGAAGTAACCTTCAGAGAGCGTCTAAAGCGAACCTTTGGATTGAGCGACTCGCTTACTTTTTCTATAAGCTCTTTTCGGACTGTTGGATCAAGTTCCATAGAAAACTATTGTGTAGAGGGTCGATTAATTATGTTGGGGGGATTTTTTTGAATGAGCGCTCAAGATTGATTTTGAGAGCTCTTTCAATGCTAATGGTATAAAACGGCTGTCTCTTATCAGATAACGCCTCCACATTCTTGTCGGTTCGCTTGCCAGGCGCCAGATCCATTCACAGCCTGATTTCTGTACCCACAAAGGGGCTCGATTGATCACGCCTGCGGCAAAATCAAATGCTGCGCCAACACAGAGTATAGGACCTACCTGTAGCCGATCAAGATGTTTGGCTGCCCATTTTTCCTGTTTGGGGGCTCCAACACCAATAAAAAGGATGTCAATATTTCTGAAATTTATATCGTTAATAATCCAATCGGTCTCTTCTTGCCTGTTTTCAAATCCAAAAGGGGGGCAGTAGATGCCTGATATTTTTAAGCCAGCAAATTTGCCTTTGAGTTTTGTTGCTGCCTGTTCGGCAATACCAGGATTGCCACCAAGAAAATAAATATTCAAGTCGGTTTTTGCAGCTTTTTCACAGACGGCAATCAAAAGGTCAGCACCGGTTACCCGCTCAGGAAGACTTTCGCCCTTTACGATTTTGCTCAGCCAGACAATTGGCATTCCATCAGCGTATCGAAAGAGGGCATTGTCATAGATGTGCTTCATATCGCTATCATCTTGCAGCATAACAATATGGTCCACATTTGGCGTGACAACAAGACCCTTTCTCTTTTCCTTGCCAGCGTTAAGGATTTGAGTAACTGCAGAGGAAAGTGTTGCTTGTTCAAATAAAACGCCCAAGAGTTCTGTTTGCATTTTTTTTTGAGTTCTTTAGGCTCATGGTTGATTATTTTTATCGCCCTGTTTTTCTTGGCACACTTGCACTAATTACAATTATAGTGCCAGAACGTGATATTGTAGATAAAATTATGTGCAACAAGATGTTATAGGTAAATAGAACGGCTTGGAGGCATTGCTTGACTGTCATAATGCGAGATCTCTTTTTTTTTGCCCTCTCATCTCGATAGAGAAAAGCTGCTACAGGTTGTAGATTTTCAGGCGGCGGTAAAGTGTTGCTTCGCTGATACCGAGAAGTTTGGCTGCGGCGCGTCTGTTCCCGGTTGTCTGATTGAGAGCTTTACGGATTGCATCTTTTTCGTGAGAGGCAATGCTTGCGGCTTGTTGGTTGTCAACGCTTTCATCATTTTTTGGCTGACAGTGATCGAAAGAGAGGCTGTCGCGCTCCATAATATCGCCATGGGAGATGGTTATGGCTCCACGGACGACGTTTTCGAGCTCACGGATATTGCCCGGCCAGTCGAAGGCCAGGAGGGCGTTCATGGCACTTTCGGAAAAATGTTTGGCTGGATAGCCTTCCTTGATAAGTTTATCAAGAAAGTAATTGCAAAGAAGAGGGATATCAGAGCGTTGCTCACGTAGCGGCGGGGCAAAAATGGTAATGGCATTCAGGCGGTAGTAGAGGTCCTGACGAAAGGTACCTTTTTTGACGGCTTCGGTAAGGTTGCAGTTTGTGGCAGCAATGATTCGGATATTAACGGGATAAATTTTTGTTTCGCCAACAGGTTTTACCGCCCGCTCCTGAAGGGTACGGAGCAATTTTGCCTGCATTGAGAGAGGCAGTTCAGCGATTTCGTCAAGAAAAAGCGTGCCTTTATCAGCAGAGCGTATCATGCCAAGCGTGCTGCGGTCGGCTCCGGTAAAGGCACCTTTTGAGTGACCGAAAAGCTCGCTCTCAATAATACTGTCGTTGATGGCGGCGCAATCGACAGGGATAAAGACTTCGTCGCTTCTTGCACTTTGAGCGTGTATGGCACGGGCAATAACTTCCTTTCCGGTGCCGCTTTCGCCCTGAATGAGAATTGTTGTTCCAGTAGGCGCTATTTTAACCAGCAGCTTTTTGAGCTTTTGCATTTCAGGTGACTCGCCTATAAGTTCCTTAAAATCAAAGAGACCAAAAGGGGAGTGCCGTACAACCGATGTTGACGGTTCCGCAAATTTATAGAGGGATCGGGTTCTATCGGTTGACGGGGTATTTGACGCGAGAACGGCCAGGAGTTGCTCTGACGGGAGTTGAGTCAAGGCGGTCAAGGTGTTGCCTAACTCGTCTTGATCGCTGACAAGAATCACTTTTTTTGCCAGGTTTTTTTCAAGAGTATGCTGGATAAATAACAACTCTTCCGGTGCCCTTTTATGCAGGGCCATAAGAATCAAGTCAATATTATCAGCAAGGATATGATACTCGGCGTCGGTAATGTTCTCACAGTGTATGACTTTGAGATGTGGACGTTCTCTATAGATCAAGCCTTGGAGAT
Source organism: uncultured Chlorobiaceae bacterium (assembly GCA_903838025.1). Taxonomy (GTDB): domain Bacteria; phylum Bacteroidota; class Chlorobiia; order Chlorobiales; family Chlorobiaceae; genus Chlorobium. The sequence goes on along the minus strand of CAILXB010000134.1, from coordinate 11,601 downwards.
CGCTCTTTTGTTTCTCATTGATTACAAGTATTGTCGCAGAAGACATAGACCATGCCCATTATTTAGTGATGCATTTTCCTTGATACCGTTGACCATGCCGGTCATATCGTTATCGAAGGTTTCTCGGTCTGCCGGGAAAGCATGCAGTTCTCGAAAAGTGCGTCGAGACTGTTGCTGAGGATTTCCCTGTTGTTGCTCTTGACAATGACGACGGACACCGTTGCCTCATTCGGGGTTAATGGTTCGTGTATTCGCGGTTTGCGTCATCGTTGCCCTCTTTTTCATTGTAAGAATGTTTGTACCATTTTCCCTTGCGTATAAAACCGTATCCATAAGCTGGTGGATCAAAAAAAGCCCATATCCTCCCTCTGGATAACTGTTGATGTCCGGAGCCTGGGTCACAGGGTTAAATGGTGGATTGGCATCAATGATACATACCACAAGTGTACTGTTTTCGGAACTGACATGTACTGTTATTTGCGTTTCCGTTTGTGAGGGTTTTGCATGGCGAACTGAGTTTGTAAAGGCTTCACTGACGGCAAGCTCGTATGCATGACAAAAGTCACTGATGTCGGCAGCATTGCTGTTAGAATCAGCAAAAATTTCCGCAACATTACAAGCTGTAATTGAGGCAATACGTACATAACGGAGATCCGCCTGCAAGGTCAAGGTGAGTATCGGATGCATAGGTGTTTTGATTGGCCTCTTTTTTTTCAAACTTCTGCCGCAACTGAAACATCATCGTAAATATCAAAAAGGGTATATGCTTGAGTGATTTCAAATACTTTTTTGACTCTATCATTCATTCGGGCCAGTTTCATAACGGTATTGGTTGTCTTTTTTTTACGTGCAATTCCAACCAGTGCACCGAGGCCGCTGCTGTCAAGAAACTCAATATTTTCAAGGTCAATGACAAGAGATTGCTCCTCTGGTAATCCTGCTATGTAGGTTTTCAGCTTAGGGGCAGAAGAGGCATTGAGAATACCTTGTAGAGAGAGAATTGTATAGTTGTTGATGTTTTTTTCGCTGATGTTCATGCGTAATCATTTTAATATGTTCTGTTGAAAAGGGCTTGTGATGTCATGGCAATATCCTTGAATTTGATGGCATTGACAACCCCTGAATTTTTATTGATTCACCAAACTACTCTCCCTTCGTTGATTGCTTTTCGCCTGGGAGTTTTACGGCTATGCCTCGCGTGGAGCCTATACGGATTACAATGCAGGTGGCATCATCATCGAAGGTACGTCTTCCGGTAGCCTCAAAAACATTCGCGCTGATTTTTTCTATCAACGCATCAGGCTGAAGCTTGTGATGCTCAACAATTAAATCACAAAGTCGCTCTGTTCCGAACATTGTGTTGTCGGGCAAAATGCTTTCAGTAATACCGTCGGAGTACATCACAAAGATGTCGTCATCTTTGAGTGGGAAGCAAACTGTACGGTATTGCTGCTCTTCAATCATCCCAACAGGAAGGTTTTCTCCCTTGAGCAGCGTACAGGTTCCATCATCGGCATGAAAATGGATGGTAGGGGTGTGGCCACAGTCGATCATAGAGAATACCCCTTTTTCCAGATCAAGGCGTAAAAATAAAAGTGTTGCATAAATACCGATATCAAGAAGCTCAAAAATGCACTGAGCATGCAACTGGGTGGCAATACCCTCCAAATCAGGCAGTTGATGGTTCTGGTGTTTTTTTTGTGCAACTGTTTTCAGAAAAAGTGATTTTAAACCCGCACCGACCAGAGCAGAGAGGATGCCGTGCCCCATGACATCGCCAATAAAAATATCAGCATGCTTGTTGTCGTAAAGAATAAATTCGGTAAAGTCGCCGTTCAGATGACCTGAAGAGATGGTGAACTGGCTCATTGAAGCCCCGTCAAGGGAGTTGGGGATTGTACTTTGTAAAAGCTTCTGTTCAATTTGCGACTCAAGCTCCTGCTGCATGTTTTCGTAACGCTCTCTGCTCTCCTCCTCTTCAATCCGCGTCGAGATATCTCTTGCAATAATAACGGTATGATGAATCCCGTCAAAGGTGACTGCGCCTGTTGTGACTTCAAGAGGTATGGAAGTGCCATCTTTTTTAATGCCATCGATTCGCCGGACGTTACCATCTCGCAGAGAGACAAGGTTGTTGTCCACTTTCTTGCAACCATCATACAGAGAGCATGCTTCGGATTGTGGTAAAATAATATCGAGAAAATTTTTTGAGTGAAATGCCTCCTCGGTTATGCCAAAAAGGGTTTCAGCCGCAATGTTGACATACACAATAAATCCTTGATCGTTGAGCAGAAAAATGGGATCAAGCACGGCATCATTCATTGATCGGAACTGTGTTTCGCTCTGCCGTAATTCTGCCGAAATAACGCGGAGCGCTTCATTTGCCTTCGACAAGTCACGGTTTTTTCTGGCAAGCTGGTCAAACAGGACTTCCCGTTCTGTTTTAAGTTGATAGTAGTCAATGGCATCCGTAATGATTTTTTTAAATCCCTGGGGCTCGATAGGCTTTGGAATAAAACGGAACACTTCCCCTGTATTGATGGATTCAATAATCTGGTCAATATCATGAATACCGCTGAGAATAATGCGCACGATATCCGGATGGCTGGTTTTTACCTGGCTGATCAGCTCCATGCCCGACATTTCCGGCATGCGAAGGTCGGTTAACAGAATCGCAATATTGCAGGTTTCAAGTAGCTCAAGAGCCTCCTTGCCACTTGTGGCAAAGTGTTTTATGTACGGCTCCCTGCGTAAAAAACGGCTTAATGAATCGAGCGTATCTTGTTCATCATCAACAAAAAGAAGGGCAACATCAGAGAGTTCTTTCATATCGTTTTTCTTTATTGAGCTTGATGGGAAAGCGTCCAACCAACCCTTGCCACGGATTCATAATCTGAAGAAAGCCGGTAAATTATTTCTGACAATATAAACGAAACGCTCAAAAAAGCTGTTCAGTTCGTTGCGTCAAAAATGAAAAAGTGTTGCAGGGGGGCGTTGGGCGTGAAATTTTCGTTACTATTTCTTATTATGGAGCGGCGGTGTTGCCGTTTCAACTGCTTTTTTTTAATATTATCCTGGCGGTTCGATGGGTTTTCACAGAATATGGCTTGATCGGGATCAGCAGCAATACTCAGATCAGGCGCTGGTGATTCAGGCGCTTGAGAGCAAGGGTGCCTACGCTTCTATCGTTCGACGTTATGAGGCACCCCTGTTACGCTACATCTCTCGCGTGATGCGCGACGATTTTGCATCAGCACAGAAATTGCTGATGGAGGTGTTCATCAAAACATACATTTACCTCAATGAATATGACGATTCCATTCCATTTTCGTCATGGATTTATCGAATTGCCCATGATGAAATAGCCGATTATTTGCCTCGATCAAAAAAGGACTCGGGAGCTGTAACTATCGAAGATGATTCAGCTTCGTTTACGGCCATTGTAGATACATTGGGTCTGAAGGGAGTAGATGGCCAGATGCTCACAACTCCTGAGGAGGTACGGGCGGCTGTCGATCAGCTTGATGCCAGGTGGCGTAACGTTGTTGTCTTAAAATTTTTTGAAGAAAAAACTGACGAAGAGATGGCTGATATTCTGCGACTGCCGATCAGAAGTATTGAGCCATTGCTCAGTGAGGCTAATGAAAAATTAAAGATTTATTTGAAAAAGGGTTAACGATAAAAAATATGGCAAAAGACAGAGCTGAATCCATCCTTGAAGAAATTGAAAAAAGGGCAATAGTACCGATTCCCCGGTGGCGTTTTATTTTAAAATGGGGCGGCTTTTGGCTGCTCGCCGCTATTGCACTTCTGGTTGGAGGGATCTCCCTGGCAACAAGTAACTCTCTTTTATTCAATCACGATTTTTTGGTTGACCACTATTACAGTACGCTCTTTTTTACAAAACACCCAATAATCGGCAACATCATTTTAAGCATACCTTACGCATGGCTGTCGCTGCTTGCTCTGGTGACGCTGGTTGCGTTTTACGGCGTGCGTCACACAAAAAAAGGGTATCAATATTCCGGAAAACGCTTTGTTGCGGGATTTCTGTTGGTCAGCATTGCGCTCAGTATTGGTTTTAATGCCACAATGGTTGGCGAGTACACGAGCGATTTTTTTGAAAAAAATTTTAATGGTTACCATGAGCTTGTTGATTACAGTGAAGGGCAATGGAGCGATCCAGCCGGAGGATTTCTTGGCGGTCGAGTCATTGAATACATCAAAAGCAGTCACCGTCTTGTGCTGAGAGACTTTAACGGAGGACTCTGGCATGTTGACATCAGTCAGGCAAAAGGGAGTTCCGAAACATCATTTGTGCCGGGCAGATATCTCAAAATCCATGGACATCAAACCGGCAACCATATTTTCAGTGCCCAAACCCTCCATGACTGGTACGAAACATACAAAAAATAAGTTGGAAGTGCGTAGTGTGTTTGTGCGGTGATTAGTGGCGTTTTCGTTGTTGACAACGAAAACGTTATCTGAGTCAAGTGAGTGCACTTACTTGGCGACCTCCTATGGTTTTTTCGCAGGGGTACAGATGTGTTGGAAATGTGTTATATTAAAGAACATTCTATCTGAAAGAAAAAATGATATTATGAAATTTCCTGTTTGCGAACATGCTGAATCAGAAGCTGGGTTTTACTCACAGTGTGCCTCATGCCCCATAGATTCATCTTCTCCGGGTTGCGCACTTGATGAGATGGAGGACGGTACCTATCAATTTGATGGGAGCACTCCCAGTGGTGGAGTTAAGGCTCTTTTTTATTTCAGGGACAACGAGGGACATCGAGTCAAAAAGAGGGAAGCCGTCCATGTGGAGATTCATGAGCTGGATGAGCAGGAGCATTTGATTACCATCCTCTACGGAATGGTTGATCCTGAGGGAATCATCTATCTGAAAAGTTCGAGCTCTGAAAAAGCTTCCAATCAGGAACGTATACAGTAATCCGGTACCCCATAAGCCAATGACTCTGAACAAGCTCTATTTTGACGGTGGGGAGGAGATTCGTGACCTCACTATTGTCGGTGGTGGGCCTACTGGAATTTTTGCGGCATTCCAGTGTGGCATGAATAATATAAGCTGTCGTCTTATTGAAAGTATGCCTCAACTGGGCGGACAGCTCGCAGCACTCTATCCTGAAAAACACATTTATGATGTAGCCGGTTTTCCTGAGGTGCCAGCCGCAGGACTTGTGGACAGCCTATGGCGGCAGACGGAGAGGTATAATCCGGAGGTTATTCTGGGCGAAACTGTTACACTCTATCGCAAGCTTGAGGATGGATCTTTTGAGGTTACGGTCAGTTCGGGCAGGGTTTTTCTCTCAAGAGCCCTTCTTATTGCTGCCGGGCTGGGAGCATTTTCACCCCGCAAGTTGCCGCAGTTGAACAATATTGGCCATCTTGAAGGTAAATCTGTTTTTTATGCCGTCAAGAATATCAGTGATTTTGCCGGTCATCGAGTTGTTATTGTTGGCGGAGGTGATTCAGCTCTCGACTGGACCGTTGGTCTTTTGAATGCTGCGACTGAGGTGACGCTTGTTCATCGGATGCATGAGTTTCAGGGTCACGGAAAGACTGCACGGGAGGTGGCCGAGGCCAAAGAGAGTGGCCGGGTTGATGTTTTTTTGAATACCGAGGTTAAAGCGGTTGACATGGAAGGGGAGAGGCTGACGGCAGTTCATCTTCGTTCAAAAAACGGCAAAACGGTTCGGATAGAAGCTGATCGTCTTCTTCTTCTTATAGGCTTCAAGTCTGATCTCGGCCCTCTTGCAGGCTGGGATCTTGAACTGGCCGACAACGCCCTTGTTGTTGACAGCCACATGAAGACATCGGTTGACGGGCTCTATGCTGCCGGTGATATTGCCTATTATCCGGGCAAGCTCAAGATTATCCAGACAGGGTTAAGTGATGCCGCAATGGCGGTTCGTCACAGTTTAACCTATATCAAACCGGGGGAAAAGATCCGTCATACGTTCAGCAGCCTCAAAGGGGCAAAGGAAAAGAGGAATGCAGCAGATAAAGGCTGATCGGCCATTACCCACCCCGGTTCAGGCCTGGATGCTGGCAATTCGCCCAAAAACCTTGCCAGCCGGTGCCGTACCGGTGGTTCTTGGTTCCGCCCTCGCAGCCGTCGATGGCCGCTTCAGCCTGCTTCCGGCCCTCGTTGCCTTGATCTGTGCGCTCGGTATCCAGGTGGCGACCAATTTCATCAACGAGATCTATGACTTTCGCAAGGGAGCCGATACGGCCGAACGGCTTGGCCCCACAAGAACCGTAGCCGCAGGCATTATCAGTGAAAAAACCATGATCAGGGTATCGGCCTCACTGGCGGGCGGGGTCTTCTTTCTTGGTCTCTATCTCGTCTTCACTGCGGGCTGGCCAATCCTCCTCATTGGTCTCCTTTCTCTGCTCTTTGCATGGGGTTATACCGGCGGACCTTATCCGATTGCCTACTCCGGCCTCGGTGACCTGTTCGTTTTTATCTTTTTCGGGCTGGTTGCTGTTGGCGGTACCTACTATGTGCAGGCCCATAATCTTGTTCTACCGGTACTGATTGCGGCTGTAGCTCCGGGAGTTTTTTCAGTTAACATCCTTCTTGTCAACAATATCCGCGACATTGCCACCGACCGAAGGGTTGGAAAAATGACCCTCCCTGCCCGTATCGGCGCAGTATGGGCTCGAAGGCTCTATGTCGTTTTAACTGTTGTAGCCTATTTTGTGCCCGCTCTTCTCTGGCTTAATCATTACTCTCCCTGGGCCCTGCTCTCTCTACTCTCTTTGCCTCTTGCATTCGCCATGATCCGCAAGCTCTACGCAAGCGAGGGGAGAGAGTTGAACCATGTTCTGGCTGGAACCGGAAAGCTGATGACTCTGCACGGGCTTCTCTTTGCTGCCGGTCTTCTTGTTCCACTTTTTCAATAATCACTCGCCCCCGGTCATGACCTCTGAAATGGTTCCGATAGCGCTCATTCAAACCGCCTGCACAAGTGCTCCAGTTGAAAATATGGCCAAAGCGTGCAGCAAAATACGGGAGGCAGCAGGCAAGGGGGCTCGCATTATCTGCTTGCAGGAGCTTTTTCAGACCCGTTATTTTTGCCAGACGGAGGATTATGATTCGTTTCGTCATGCTGAACCTGTGCCCGGCCCCTCAACACTTGCGATGCAGGAGCTTGCCCGTGAGCTTGAGGTTGTACTTGTTGCCTCACTCTTTGAAACAAGAGCGAGGGGACTCTATCACAACACAGCCGTCGTCATTGATGCAGATGGGAGCTATCTTGGAAAGTACCGTAAAATGCACATTCCGGACGATCCAGGCTTTTATGAAAAGTTTTATTTTACACCGGGCGATCTGGGCTACAAGGTATTTAAGACTCGCTATGCCACCATTGGCGTGCTGATTTGCTGGGATCAATGGTACCCTGAAGCGGCAAGGCTGACGGTGCTTCAGGGGGCGGAAATTCTCTTTTATCCAACGGCAATCGGATGGGCAACCAGCGAGCCTTCGTCGGAAGTGCGTCGGGCGCAGCAGGAGGCATGGATAACCATACAAAAGAGCCACGCCATTGCCAACGGGGTTTTTGTGGCAGCCGCCAACAGGGTGGGAAGTGAGGATGAGCTGGAGTTCTGGGGAAATAGTTTTGTCTGCGATCCCTTTGGCCAGATTATTGAGGAGGCGGCACATCAGCATGAAACCACTCTTCATGCCACTTGTGACCGGAGTCGTATCGCCTTTTATCGCTCGCATTGGCCCTTTTTGCGTGATCGCCGAATTGAAACCTACGCTGAACTTCAGAAACGTTATCTTGATGAATAATGAGCCAGGAGCATCCTGTCTGATTGATTTTCTTTTCAAATAGATCTTTTGCTTATGAACCTTTTCGGTGCAATTATTTTTTGGACGTTGCTCATCACCTTTTTTGTCAAACTGGTTTCGGAACTGCTCAATCTCAAGGCGGCGAAAGCTGTAGTGCCAGATGAGTTTGTCGGACTCTTCGACGAAGCCGCTTACCAAAAGTCACACGATTATTTGCACACCTCAACTCGTTTTTCGCTGTTCGGCGCGGCGGTTGACCTCTCATTTCTTCTTTTTTTCTGGTTTTCGGGGGGATTTAACTGGCTCGACCAGATTTTGCGGGGTTTTGGTTTTCAGCCGATTGTATGCGGAGTACTCTATATCGGAGTGTTACTGCTGATCCAGTCGCTGATTGATCTTCCCTTCAGCCTCTACAAAACCTTTGTCATTGAGGAGAAATTCGGCTTTAACAAAACTACCCCAGCGCTCTTTGCTGCGGATCTTTTCAAAACCCTTGCACTTTCACTTCTGCTCGGTATCCCTCTGCTTGCTGCGGTGCTCTGGTTTTTTGAGGTCGCCGGTTCTCTGGCCTGGCTCTGGGCATGGGGCGGGATTACGACAGTCTCTCTCGCTCTCCAGTATATTGCTCCTACCTGGATTATGCCACTTTTCAACAAATTTGTGCCGATTGAAGAGGGTGAGCTGAAAAGTGCGATTGTGCACTATGCCGAAACGGTTGCCTTTCCGCTCACTGGCATTTACGTTCTTGACGGATCAAAGCGCTCTGCCAAGGCCAATGCCTTTTTTACCGGCTTCGGAAAACGCAAGCGAATTGCCCTTTTCGACACCCTCATCTCCACTCATCCTGTTTCCGAGCTGGTAGCGGTGCTCGCCCACGAAATAGGCCATTTCAAGAAAAAGCACATCATCATCACGATGGTGCTCAGCCTCTGCAACCTTGGGGCTCTCTTTTTTCTTCTCTCCCTCTTTATGAAAAACCGCACCCTTTTTGATGCGTTTTTTATGCAAGATCTCTCCGTCTATGGCAGCCTGATCTTTTTCTCGCTCCTCTATACTCCTGTACAGTGGCTCATCTCTCTTGTCATGCAGGTACTTTCACGCAAACATGAGTACGAAGCTGATGCTTTTGCCGTATCAACCTTTGAAGGGGGTGCCACTCTGGCTGATGCATTAAAAAAATTGTCGCGCAACAATCTCTCGAATCTGACGCCGCATCCTTTTTACGTGTTTCTCAACTACTCCCATCCGCCAGTGTTGCAGCGTATTCTGCGCATCAGAAAGCTTGCTGCCAGCATCGGCGCAAAACCCTGAACGGAGCTCTTTTTTATGATTGAGTCGAGTTATTTCATGCCCCCCGAGTGGGCTTTTCATAAAGCAACCTGGCTCTCCTGGCCACACCGGCTTAAAACCTGGCCCGGAAAGTTTGAGCCGGTTCCCGCTGTTTTTGTGGCAATTGCCTCTTGGCTGAGCTCTTCCGAAGAGGTGCATATCAACGTGGTTGATGAGGCGATGGAGCGCGAAGTGCTTGCTCTCTTCCATAACGCTGAGCACGAGCAACTGCGCAGGGAACGAATTTTTCTGCACCGTATTCCAACCAATGACGCCTGGTGCCGCGATCATGGGCCGAACTACGTTTTCCGTCAAAGCGGAGGAAAGAGTGAAAAAGTGATCATGAACTGGCAGTTCAATGCCTGGGGCGAAAAATACAGCTTCTATCATGAAGACAATGCCGTGCCGGAGCGTATCGCTGCTCTGCAGCAGTTGCCGCTGGTGTCGCCTGGGATGATTCTTGAAGGAGGCTCAATTGACGTCAACGGAAAAGGGCTGGTGCTGACCAGTGAAGCGTGCCTTTTGAATCCCAATCGCAACCCCTCGCTGAGCCGTGAGCAGATTGAACAGGTACTTTGCCGATACCTCGGTGTTCAAAAGGTTCTCTGGCTTGGCGATGGAATTGCTGGCGATGATACCGATGGCCATGTTGATGATATGGCCCGTTTTGTCAATGAGACGACTGTAGTGATTGCGGTTGAGGAAGAGCCGACTGATGTCAATTACGAAGCGTTGCAGGAGAACTACAAGAGGCTCAAAACATATACAGACCTCAGAGGTAATCCACTGAACGTGGTAAAACTTCCCATGCCATCACCCCTCTCATTCGAAGGATTCCGTCTTCCGGCAAGCTATGCAAATTTTTATATCGCCAATACAGTGGTGCTTGTCCCTACCTACAACTGCCAGCAAGATCAACAAGCCCTCGATATCTTACAAGAGTTTTTCCCCGGTAGAAGGGTTGTCGGTATTGACTCTACCGATCTTGTCTGGGGGCTTGGTTCCATTCATTGCATCACGCACGAAGAACCTGAACTTCCTGGGTAAAAAAAAAGCGGATGGTTGCCCATCCGCTTTTTTCTCTTCGTCATCAATTTTTTATGATGCAAGGAGAGCTGCAAGGCTCTTGCAGTTTTCATCAACCAGAGCAGCCGATACCTGAAGTGCTTCAAGCTCGGAGGCAGAGAGGTTGATTTCAAAAATCTGCTCAACGCCGTTTTTCCCGAGTTTAACCGGAACGCCACAAAAAACACTCTCAATACCATACTGACCCTCAACAAGGGTTGTGCAGGGAATAACGCGTTTTTTGTCTTTGACAATAGCCTCAATCATCTCTACGGCTGAAGCGGCTGGTGCATAGAAGGCAGAGCCGGTTTTCAGATAGTTGACAATTTCGATACCGCCATTGCGTGTCCGCTCAACAAGCGCATCAATTTTATCCTGTGGAAGCAGGTCGGTCAATGGGATACCCGATACATTGGTATAATTGACGATCGGTACCATTGAGTCGCCGTGGCCACCAAGCACCAATGCACTGATATCCTGCATGGAGACGTCAAGCGCCTCAGCAATAAAGCTCTTGTAGCGTGCAGTGTCGAGAACGCCAGCCATACCGATAACCCTCTCTTTTGGCAGACCACTGGCCGACCATGCAACAAAGGTCATGACATCAAGCGGATTGGAGACCATGATGATAATCGGATTGGCCGAATACTTCATCACCTGGGTTGTGACATCCTTGATGATTGCTGCATTTTTGTTCAGGAGATCCTCTCTTGTCATACCAGGCTTTCTTGCCAGACCCGCAGTAATCAAAATAATATCCGAATCGGCTGAGTCTTTATAGTCGTTTGATCCTGAAACCTGGGTATCGAACAATCCTACAGCTCCAGACTCATACATATCAAGAGCCTTGCCCTGAGGGATACCTTCAACGATATCAATAAGAACAACCTCTTTGGCGAGTTGTTTTTCAGCAATGCGAAGAGCGGCAGTAGCACCTACATTTCCGGCTCCGACAACGGTAATTTTCATAATTCAATAAATAGTTAGTGATGTGAAATAAAAAAAGCCGCCTTACTGTAGCAAGACGGCTTCCCTCGATTGAAACTTCTTTTATCGGCAACCCCAACTCAGCAAGGCATAATGTTGACCTGCTTTTTGTTGTTCCGTCCGTTGCGGAAGGTAACGACGCCGTCTACCAGAGCAAAAATGGTATGATCACGTCCCAATCCGGCATTGATGCCCGGCTTGATAACAGTACCTCTCTGACGAAGGATAATGGTACCTGCGGCTACGGTAGAGCCACCTGCAGCCTTGACTCCGAGATATTTCGGATTACTATCGCGACCGTTTTTAGTCGATCCGCCACCTTTTTTATGAGCCATAACAAAAAATTAACGTTAAAAATCCTGTGAATTCTCTTAAAGCGAAATAACTTCGATCTGGGTCAT
>CAILXB010000133.1 GCA_903838025.1 uncultured Chlorobiaceae bacterium | reverse complement strand
CATGAGTGCGGTGGCTTTTGCTGCTTCAGCTCTCCGTGTTTCAGGGGTTCCGACGGTACCCATCTCTCCGCGTGTAAGGTCACAGACCGCGACGGAGTGCCCTTCGGCGATGATTTTCAGCAGCGTCGCTCCACATGCGAGCTCCACATCATCAGGATGGGCCCCAAAGGCCAGTGCATAGATTTTTTTGGGTGACTGCATCAATTGCCTTGTGGTTAATCTGTTTTTGCTGGTCATTGCTTAAAGATTGTTCGCCTGAACATACAAGCTACACTTCCAGTTGATGCAAAGGAATCTGGCTCAATTGACTCGATATCACGGAGCAACTTGTCGCTTATAAATAATCTGAGCCACTCCATCATCAACGTATTTCCGGTAAAGAACCACAAAGGGATCAGACTGTTCTTGGCTGTAAAATCCTTGAACCCATTTATTCGTGGATGATCAATGAGTTTTTTCCGATCTCTATGTAATGGGCCGTCTCGAAAGCTGCTGTTATTGATGGCAATGCAGCAATAATCAATCGTTCAAGTTCAGTATTCCCCATATTGCCGGAAGCAACCAGCAAAAGCAGTTGTGGGCTGTTTCGCAAAAGGAAAGATTGAACAAAGTCATCATCCTTGGTGACTACTATCCGTCCATCTCTGTCAGCAATAAGCATAATTTCAGAATCTGGCGTTCGGTTGCCTGACTCCAGATCGAGGGTATGCAGGGCATCGTGACCATTTTCTCTCAACCAATTGCAGAAACGTCGAGGCAGTTGGGCATCAACTAGAAACTTCATGCTGCGAGTACCTTGGTACTTTTTATATGTGCTAAACGTGCCGCGTAGGCTAACGTCGCGAGGATATCATCGCGTTCAAGATCTGCATAGTCACCCAGAATATCATCAATGGTCATACCACTTGCCAACCATTCGAGTACATTTTCTACAGGATAACGCATTCCCCGAATGCAAGGCTTGCCATGACAGACATTGGGGTCAATGGTGATTCGATCATGAGTTTGCATTGTATCAGTTACTCCTTAAATCGCTCATTTGAAAGAATTACGTAAAGATTATCAGCTTTAATTCGTAAAGTAAATCTTGCCGGTGAATTTAACAATTTTTTACCTGTTTGATTGCATGCTGCTTGATATCGGACCCACTTTCTCTGCCTCAAGGTAGCTGATGATTTCCCGCTTTTCGTTGTCGGTGAGTTTCATAGGGGTTTTGGCAGCCCTCACTCAATGGTAAAAAATAGGGTTGTTTAATATACACAAGGCTCCTCATACACCTTTTGTGTACACCGCAACTCCGCCCGTATCATCTCCCGCAGCGTCAGAGGCTCAAGCACCTCCGCCTCTCTGCCGAAGCGCAAGACCCAGTGCATCACCGCATCAAGTGCTCCAAGCTGCATCTTCAAAACAAGGAAGCCATTTTCAAGCTCCTCAATCTGCTGAGTTGAATGCCAGCGGTACTCCCTTATCCATTGAGCCTGGTAAGGGGTGAACCGGATTGCCACCTCTTGAACTTCATCCACATGGATCTGATCAAAGCTCTCCTCAAGATAGCGTTCAAAGCAAAATGAGTCATGCACGGTAAACTCTTCTTTGGTGATCGTCACATTCTTGATGCGGCTGACAATAAACGAGCGGATCTCCTGCCTCAGTTCACAATATCCAAATAGCGACCAGTTCTCCTTTGTGTGTGAAAAATGCAAGCGATAGGGATGCACTGTCCGCTCAGTAATCTGGCTGTTCCAGAACGCTTGGTAGGTGAGGATAATCGTTCTCTTGCTTCGGATGGCCTCCTCAAGCAATGCAAAAAAGCTGGCATCAATTATTGAGGGTGAAAAGCTCTCAAATGAGTAGATGTCAGCAAGCGGAGTGGCCGTTAACGTACCCGGCAGATACTGCATCACCTTGTCAAGCGCGCGGTTCACTTCCTCATAGTAGGGTGTTCCCTGATATTGCGACAGCACCTTTTTCGTTATTACCAGCGAATCTGCCTCCTGACGGTCAAGAATAGTTGAGGGAAGAAAAGTCCAATCTTTTGTTGAGTAATAGAACCCGTTTTTTTTACTGTTAAACTCAATCGGAGCATGAAGTTGGTCTCGCATGTACTCGATATCTCGCTGAATGCTTTTGGTTGAAATCTCAAAATAGCGGGCAAGTCTGGTGCAGTTTGGCCAAGACTGCTCGCGAAGTTGCTGGTCGATATACTGAATACGCACTAGCGGTGGTCTCGTCTGCTTCATGGTATAAATTTTTTTCAGCTTGGTTTAAAGAAATAATCAGAAATATGAAATAATGCTGACCCTATGACGGCCGTTGTCCTATCCTTGGTCTTATTATACATCAAGAAACTTTTTTCCTCTCTTTTGCAACAGTTCTTAAACATTTTAATGATGAACAACAATACTACAATAACCCTTGAAACCCTATCAGCGCTTATTAATGCAACAGATAGTCCGGTAATCCTCCTTGAAGGACGCCGTTCCATACCGGCTGAAGAGTATGAGAAAGCCTCTGCTGTAGCCAACTTTCTTGCTCCAAGGTTTCCCAAAGCACGCTTCCGTTCAGGCAATGCGACCGGCTCCGACGAGGCATTTTCAAAAGGCGTTGCTGCCGTTGATGCAGCACGACTGCAGGTGGTTGCCCCCTACAGAAACCATAGAAAAAACGCACGATTTGAGGGGGCTACTTACCAATACCCCGACACGCTTTCGCCTATTCAGGTCGAGCAAATCGTTGCAAAAACCGTTTTAGCCTCTCCGAAATCCTCTTCATTGATGGGGCAACTTGGAAAAACAGGTCGGCTTGCTGCCAAGGCCGATTATCTGCTTCGTGATACCTTGAAGGTCGTTGGCTTTTCAGAAGAGTTTCCGAAAATAACGGCTGCACTCTTTTATGTTGATCAGGACTCTCCAATGGATGGTGGTACCGGTCATACCATACGCGTCTGCCAGAAAGAGGGGATTGCGGTGGCATTTCAGAATGAGTGGGTGCAATGGTTATAAGCTTTCAACAATAAATTAGTCGGTAATCGTATCTGAAAAATACAAATATTACGCATTCTATAGTATTTTTTATTATTTTGGAAGTGTGGGTTTTACGAATTCATTCGTTGCCTATAACTTTATTATATGTTTGGAGAATTGTTGTGATTACATGATAAAATTGATAGTCGTACTATCCGCGATTATGGCAGGTAACGGTTCAAACGCTAAGTTGAAATGATGGCTCAATCAAGAGTCGATAAACAGGGGTAATAAATGTCTGATATTCAAAATCAAAACGAGAATAAATCTTCTGGTAATATGGATGCCGGTATTCCTGAAAATAAAAAATTGGTCAGGCTACAAAATGCTTTTTCCTGGTCGCCAATGGTATATTCTTCAGTTATCTCAGACCGGCTATATCATTGGCCAAATCCCCCTTATAAAAAAGAGACAAGAATCCCGATTTATTGGCTCGCACGTAGGGGATTAGAGCTTTTTTTGGTTAATAGCTCAGACGAAACTCTTGACTTGGTCTCTGTAGGTACAGGTGGGTGCGCAACGACTGATGACTCTGTTGTGTCGATTACTGACGAGGTTGGTTATATCTACCATGATGTCAAACCAAATGAGGCGGTCAAAATTGACGAGTATGATGATTTTTATGATTTAGATTATTTGTTGCAAGTAAGTTTACGCATTGAGTCAAAAAAAGAAGGGGTATTAGATATATTGACCTGGCCGGAAAAGGGCGGTATTGGAGAGACTGTCCTAATGTGGAACAATGGTGATAATGGTAAGGTGACTATTACTAAAGTATAGGAAGCTGTGTAATTAATAAACAAGGGCCGTGTAATGTTGAAACTGTCTGTCGTCGAAATATTGAGTTGGCAAAGCACTTTATTTCAGGCAAAGAGTTTAGTGTATTGGCTAATGATGATAATGCTCTGGTGCGAGCGAAGGTATTTGAAAATAAAAACATTACGGTTTCTCTATTGGAGTGTTTAGCGCAGCAAATCCTGGAGCGTTACCATTCATTACTGTTGGATATCTAATCATGGTATTGAGTAAACCGATTTTGATTTTAGATAAAATGTGAGTGCTTTATGATTATCTATGATCTCTGTTGTGGTACCTGCGGATTCGAGGTAGGTAGTTTTACTAAAGAGGGTGGTATGTATGTCACTGACAATGATGGTAAACGGATTGTCTGTATGCATCCTCTCGAAAGTTGGACAGTGAATGACGTGCTTGGCAAGAAATGCAGTGATGCCGTTCGGGCAGAACGTACTGGCAGGTTCCATCGCTGGTATTGTTTTGCCTGCAGGCAGGAAAGCATGTTCGATATGGAGCGTGACTCGCTTGGGTGCCCTCATTGCGGTTCGGCAAACGGTGGACGTTTTCGTGACCTCGGCGGCACTCCTTGTCCAAATTGTACAGGAAAACTTGAAAACAATAATTCAGGTTTTGTTATTTGACCTGAATTATTCCACATCCTCTCTCGTATTTTTTGTTTTTTTTCTTCTCTATGACGGCGGATGTCCTACCTCTGGTTGTATGTTGATACTGTTCGGTTATGGTTGTTCAATCATAAAAAGGAGTTCAGTATGAGTGGTAAATTTGATGCTGTTTCGGTAGAGCCCGATACGCAAATAATAGCAAGTTTGGAAGTGAAGATGGGCGATTATGATATTCTTTATCAGAAGTGGTACTGGGAACATGTCACTGCAGAGAGTTTTATTTTTGTCACGGCTGATGTTGCCATAATGAGTGACGAGGAGCTTGAGGTCTTTGCCCGTACTTCACCCATGATCAAGCCGGAGGGTGGCGTTACCATAACAAGAGGTCAACAATTCACTTTTATAAATTTTAACTTTGTCGTCATGGAGGACGAATAGGGTATGACAAAAATTCTTTACATCGATATGGATAGCGTTCTGGTTGATTTCAAATCAGGAATTGAACGCCTTGACCTTCAGGAAAGGATTGCCTACAAAGGTAACCTTGATGATGTGCCTGGCATATTTGCCCTTATGGATCCGATTGAAGATGCCATAGAGTCATACCACAACCTTGCGGGGCGGTTTGATACCTATGTGCTTTCGACAGCCCCGTGGAAGAACCCCAGTGCCTGGTCGGACAAGCTTCATTGGGTAAAAAAGTATCTTGGAGCTCCTGCCCATAAGAGGCTGATTTTGACACACCACAAAAACCTCAATATGGGCCACTATCTCATAGATGACCGACTTGCAAACGGTGCGGGGCTCTTCACCGGTGAGCATATCCAGTTTGCTACAGAAAAGTATCCGGATTGGAGTGCAGTAATGACTTATTTAAAGGGCAAAGAGCACTGACTATGGAGAGCATCAAAAACATCAACGAATACTGGATTGACCGTGAGGAGTTACTACAGGCAGTAACCATGCATTACGGTACTCATGCCAAAACATCCATACACGGTGTTCAGCACTGGCAAAACGTAGAGCATCACGGATTGACTATAGCTGAGGATAGCGGAGCTGATATTGCAGTGGTAACACTTTTTGTCTGGTTCCATGATTCATGCAGGCTCAATGAGCATATTGATGAAGGACATGGTAGTAGGGCCAGTGAGTTAGCTGCAATGCAAAGGGGAAAACTCTATGACCTGCCAGACCACGCTTACGCTTTATTGATAGAAGCCTGCAATGATCATACTTGCGGCAAAACAACCAAAGAGATAACCATCGGTACCTGCTGGGATGCAGACCGCCTTGACCTGACAAGGGTTGGCGCACGGCCCCGGGAAGCGTTGATGAGTACCGAAAAAGGCCGAAAGTTGGCCAGTCAAATGCGAATGAAAGATCAAGAAATTGCAGGATAGAGGATAGGTAAACATATCGCCGGTTTAACAAGACAACTTGCAGGGCGAATCAGTACTACTGCTAAAGCGTCGTTGCTCATGAAATTCTCTCATGGGTTGGCAGCGCGGATCATAACTAAAACATGAAACGGAGTAACCACCATGAGCAACAACAATGAAACATCACCAACAACACCATCGCAGCAACCTGAGATTACCGGTATCACCGTGAGTAACCCCCGTATGGCGGGGCTTATAAATATCATTGCTCCAATCCAGAGTCATCAGCCTCCCGGTTGTAATCCACATGATTACTTAAGGGATTTAGTGGATGAAATTGCACAGATAAAATACTTTCTTGCTCATCCCGAAGAACAAAGCTTTTATTTCAGGAAAGGAGTCCAATCGAGAATAGAACGCCTGAAAGTACTCAAAATAAAATTTACTACCCTTCAAAAGCAAGTAAACAAAAGTGATATTGATGTTCTGAAAAGGGAGATTAAGGGTAGCAAAGATTTTTTGAAGAGTGATATAATAAAGAATATCCGCCCCGGCTTCGCCCAAGCATTCGTTATCAATAGTAAATTTTCAGAACTACGCAGACTCGAACTCATCCTTTCTCTTAAAATCGAGGAAGGTGAAATCAAGCCATTAAGCCATTACATGGAGTCATGGGGAAAAATAATTAAATAAAGATTTTTTCATTACTGCTGGAACTTTTTGCTTTCTAATTAAAGCAAAACTCTTGTCGTGCGCATAGTATAATGTGAAATATGCGCACTTTTTAACTATTAAAACAGACATTTGTGTAAAATGCATGTTCTCATGTAATCTTGTTTCATTGCATTCATTTGATATGCGTAACGATCTCGAGTCCTTGCTTTATTAAACTTTATCAAAATTTGATTTTTTCCAATAAGACACTCTTTGACCGTCCATGGAAAATCGCTTTTTTCCTTCAGATGTATTTGCCATAAGATACTGGAAATTTCTGATTTAATACCGATAAAAACCGCAATTGAGTGAGATTGATTATCATCTTGGTGGTCACCAAACTCAGAAAAACTTGCCATTAAATAATAATCGACGGGATTCATTTGAGCTATTCGATCTAAATCAATGAGAGCTTCTTTGAAATAAATATCAAACTTTAATCTAAATGCGTCTTTATCTTCTTGTGAGCTGAAACATATAATTCGAACAGGCCCCGCTTCTGAAATTGGCCGGTATCCCATTGAAATAATGCATAATTCCAAGTACAGATATGTATCCATGGAAGCATTTGTTATAACAATACTTAACGTAATGTCTGGATTGCGATAACCGGGGGGGATATAGATATAGTTTTGCTTTGCTAATTTTAATGTGTAGGCTAAGCCGAGAAAGAAAAAACGCCTACTTTCATCAATACATGCGATAGGTATAAATTGATCTTTTTCCATAAAAATCCTTTGAAAAAGCAAAAGTTTTTTAAAATTATCTGCCTGATCCAGAAAAAGCAAATAGTTTTTATATAAGGCGGTATATAGATTATTTATTGTAAAGTGAAATGTAAAAAGGATTCTTGGCCCTGTTTTATATGGATTAGCCCGCAGCAATACAAAATCATGCAATGCTTACCTATCAGGAGTAACGGGTATAGGTTTCATAATGTCTGTTTGTTTTCATCCATACGCTTGGCATCAAGCTCAAGCGATAACCGAAGCTGTGGCGACGGCAAAATGGAAAGATCAGGAGTGAAAATAATGGTTTTCCCCGGTTCGGAATTTTTTTCCTGTGTAACGTAAACGAACGATGAAGTCATACCGTTCTGTAGGGTTTGGCTTTTTCAGTCATATTCCTGGCGCTTAACAGTCAAGCTCTTTTTCTGACGGAGTCCGGTGGTGGATGGCATCAGGATGCATTGACCGTCCCAGGGAATACCGTACTGAACGAGCGGATACCGAGGGTGGAGGAGAGCTTGAACCCTTCGCCGTAGAGCGCACCGATCTGTTCGCCGAAATAGCGGGCGCGAGCTTCAAGGCCGGTGAGAAACTCAGGGCGCTTGATCATGGTCTTTGCCTCTTCGGTTGTCCCTTCCTGGTAAAATTGTGAAGCGAAGGCGAGCACCCCTTTTCGTGATGCTTCAAAGGTTTCCGAAATATCGACAATGATATCTGGCTCAAGGTGTTTGAACTGGATATAGTAGAGCAGGTGGGAGGGGCGGTGGGGCTTTTGCACCGTACCGTTCAGGGTAGTGGCAAGTTGCTGCAGTCCGGCGTAGTAACATGCTTCGGTCACAAGTTTT
>CAILXB010000132.1 GCA_903838025.1 uncultured Chlorobiaceae bacterium | reverse complement strand
CTGGTACCGGCGGAACGATCGTTTCCAATAACCTGAGGAGACATTTGCCGGAAGACTGGGAGATCACGGTGATTGATCGCGACGATCAGCATATCTATCAACCTGGAATGCTTTTTGTTCCTTTTGGGCTTCAAAAAGCGAATACTCTGGTACGGTCAAGGAAAAAATATATTCTTCCCGGTGTTGATTTTGTGATCGACGAAATCACTCATATTGATCCTGATAAAAAGGAAGTAAAGACAAAAAACCACTCTTTTTCTTACGATTTTTTAGTTATAAGCACAGGCTGTAACATTGCGCCTGAGGAAAATGACGGCCTTATGGATGCATGGGGAAAGAATGCTTTTTCGTTTTATACCATTCCTGCTGCTGAAACGCTGCGTCAGAGAATGAAAGAGTTTGATGGAGGGAAACTAGTGCTGAATATTGCTGAACTCCCTTTCAAGTGTCCGGTGGCCCCAATTGAGTTTGTCTTTATGGCAGACTGGTTCTGCAGGAAAAAAGGCATCAGAAACAAGACAGAGATTGAGCTGGTGACGCCTTTGTCCGGTGCGTTTACGAAACCAAAGGCTTCAGCGGTCTTTACTGAGTCGGCCAAAAGCAAAAACATTAAAATCACCACCGGTTACGAACTTAATGCGGTGAATGGCAAGGAGAAGTATATTGAGTCGATACAAGGCGATAAAATCTCTTATGATACCCTTGTCATTGTGCCAACCACTATTGGTGATAAAGTTATCAGCAATTCAGGTATGGATGACGGTATCGGCTATGTTCCCACACACCAGAACACGCTCAAAGCATTGAAGCACGACAGGGTCTATGTGATCGGTGATGCTACCAACGTTCCTACTTCAAAGGCGGGTTCTGTGGCCCATTATGAGGCGGATGTGGTGGTTTTTAACATTATGTCGGAAATCCATGGCGTCAAACCGGAAGAGATCTATGATGGTCACTCGACCTGTTTCATCGTCTATTCCAAAGGCACCTCCTCGTTGATTGACTTCAACTACAAGATTGAGCCGCTGCATGGGAAGTTCCCGATGCCAAAACTGGGGCCATTTACTCTTTTAAAGGAGACAAAGATGAACTGGCAAGGTAAACTTGGCTTTGAATGGCTCTACTGGAATGTTCTGCTTGCCGGACGCCACCTTGGCGCGCCACCAACCCTTGTTATGGCCGGAAAGGAAGTAGGATGAAATGAGGCTGCCGCATGAAAAAGTGGTTCGCTGAATTATTATTACCTCCCACCCCTACAACGTAATAATTGAGGCTTTTAGCTAATTTAACTCTATAAGAAACAATCTTATAGAGTTAAATTGACTTGGCTCGTTTCTCGCTCTTATTTATTCCCCCAGTGTCAGTATTCATAACAAAGAGTTCTTGTTCATTATTTCTTTTTGAAGAGTAAAGATCTTTTCTTAAAATAACGCTCGTCAATTATATAACAATATAGTAACTTGATTGGCGCTTTTGCAGGCATCTTCTTCTGGTTCCGGAACTGTGT
>CAILXB010000131.1 GCA_903838025.1 uncultured Chlorobiaceae bacterium | reverse complement strand
CCTGCTGCGAGGAGACCGGAACAAAACCTCCACCATGTTCACGCATGAAATTGTCGTAAAGACGATAGGCGCCATCCGCCCCCATCACGCGGATACCAAGAAAGGTACAAGGCACCAGTTTTTCAATCTGCTCGCAGACCGCGAGCAGCATCCGGTTGCGATCCTTGATGGTAAGCAGAGCATTGTTGACTGCAAGCTGCATGACCGTCTGCGCTTCGCGCTGCCGAAGCTCCTCATAAGCGAGCGCATTACTGACCGCCACGGCGACAGGCGATGAAAGAGTTGCTAGAAGCTCTTTATCGCTCTCAGACCACTCTTTTTCATCCTTTGACACAAAACAGAGAAACCCGATCACCTTGCCTCCGGTTCGCAGCGGAGAAAGAGCTACCTGCCGCATACCAAGATCGTAGAGTATCTGCGGCAGGGGAAGATCCAGAGGATAACGCTCAAGCGACTCCTCGATACTGATCACCGAAACCGACTGATCGGCAAGATGCGGCTCAATCCACGAGTCGGCAATCAGTCTTTTTTTGCGATCAAAGCTCTCTGGAAGCTGAAAACGGAGCATTTCAAAAAAAACGTTGCTGTACCGCCTCTCTTTGTCAAAGGTGATAATGGCAGCGGAATCAAACTCAAAAACAAGACGCAGCTTGTCCGTAACCGTCCGGAAAAGCTCCTGGGGATCACGGATAGAACCGACTGCATCGCCAATATATTGCATCAGCTTATGGGCCTCATGGACGGAAGAACTGCTCATGACACAAGAAAATATGAATGATATTCCTGAAACGTCGGAACACATAGTACAGAAAATTCTGAACTTTTCGGAACACAAGGGATCGAAAGTGCGTGAAGCTACGCTGTAAAGCACTGATGTAACTGATTATTCCTGCAGTCCTGATTTCTGGCACATAAATTGCAGATTAATAGGAGGAACAAACATAACGGAAAAAACCATAGCTCCATGATAAAGAAGAGTAGACTGGCCAGAACCGCAAGTATCGCTGCAACAGCACTGATGTTGTCATGGCCAGGAGCGGCAGGCGCCGTCAAAGCTGCAGGAGAAGCTCCGCTTACCCTTGAAACAGCAATCCATCTTGTCCGCGACAACAATCCTGCGCTGAAAGCTGCGGCTGAAGAGATGAGTGCGGCTGACGCAAGGGTCACCCGGAGCAGAAGCGCATATTTCCCCCAGATCACGGCCAGTGCCGGGTATACCTGGCTTGATACTGTCTCCGAAGTGAGTTTTGGCGGAGGCGCTCCGCTGCAATTCATGCCTCATGACAACTATGATGCCAAGGTGACCGCTCGTGCAACTCTGCTCGATTTCGGAAAACGGGGCAACAATGTCGATCTTGCACTGACAGGGAAAAAAACGGCGGAACACTCGCTGGAACTGGCTCGCCGTGAGCTCTCCTGGCAAACCGTGCAGCTCTTTTACGGCATTTTGTTTCTCCACGAAAATCTCCGCGTAGAAGAAAAACAGATTGCTGCACTCAACAAAGCCCTTGAGTACACGACTAAACGATACCAGGCTGGAGCTGCAACCCCGTTTGATCTCTTTTCAACGAAGGTGCGCATTGCGGCGGCACGCAACAGAACCCTTGATCTGGAGCATGAACTGCGGCGCAGTGAATTAACCCTGCGCCGACTGACCGGGATCGCAGAAAATGCGCCCCTGACGCTCCAGGGATCGTTTGTTGTTACCCCCACAGGTGGCCGTGCAGAGTCAGGACTTGTCGCCCAAGCTCTGGAGCAACGCCTCGAACTGCAACTCTCAAAAGAAAATGAAACAGTGGCAAAATTGCATCGTTCACTTGCCACAAAAGAGGGAATGCCCGTCGTTACGGGAAGTATCTCCTATGGAACCACCAATGGTTATCAACCTGATATTCATGAAATGCGTAACAACGTTTCCGGAAACCTGCACCTCGAGATTCCGCTCTTTACCGGTTTTCGTACAAGTGCTGAGCGTCAGGAAAGTGCCGCCCAGCTCCGTGCCGCAACCCAGCGGAGGCTTGATACCGAACAACAGGTGAAAACCGATGTCCTGGAAACGCTCCACGCCCTCCAGACCGCATCAGAAAAGATGACGACGACTGAAGTACAGGTACAACAGGCTGAGCTTGCAGCAAAACATGCCAGGGCCCGTTACGAAAACGGCATGGCGACTGCGCTTGATCTGCTTGATACCGAAGCATCACTCTCCCAGGCAGAACTTGCCCGGCTGCAGGTCGCT
>CAILXB010000130.1 GCA_903838025.1 uncultured Chlorobiaceae bacterium | reverse complement strand
TTCCTGCCATAGACAATGTTTTCGGAATGTTCCGCGTCCATAAAAGCTTTTTTCCTCTGTCTGTACGTTTAAAATAACAAGGGTTAGGGGCATCAGCACCATGCTGAATGTTTTCCCGGCACTTTTCGCCCTCTGCGTGGAAAGCACAGGAATCTAATTAAATTTATCAAAATCATTTTTTTTTATATCTTGCTTTACGTGCCAGTTTAATATTTTTGTGCATTGTCCTTACCTTTCGCTGGTACCTTTTGCAGCACCGTCGCGCGTTCCATGTCAGTGATCTGCACATACCTTTCTCAAAACAAATCAGGTGAATGACCGTATGAGCCGGACTTATAAAACAATGGAGGGAAATGAAGCGTTAGCTCATGTCTCTTACCGCACAAGTGAAGTTATCTGTGTCTACCCGATTACTCCAGCATCTCCGATGGGGGAGTATTCAGAAGCATGGTCCGCAGAAGGGAAAAAAAACATTTGGGGCACCACGCCAAAAGTTGATGAATTACAGAGCGAAGCCGGTGCGGCGGCAGCAGTTCATGGAGCGTTGCAGACCGGTGCACTGACGACCACTTTTACAGCGTCACAAGGCCTGTTGCTCATGATCCCGAACATGTATAAAATTGCCGGGGAGCTTACCCCCTGCGTCATCCACGTCTCAGCCCGTGCACTGGCGGGACAGGCACTCTCGATTTTTGGCGATCATGGCGATGTCATGTCAGTCCGAGGAACGGGCTTTGCCCTGCTTGCATCAGCTTCTGTTCAGGAGGTCATGGATATGGCACTCATTACTGCGGCCGCAACTCTTGAATCACGGATTCCATTCCTTCACTTCTTTGACGGATTCAGAACCTCTCATGAAATTTCAAAAATAGAGGTCATTGCTGACGATATCATAAAAGAGATGATCAGCGACGATCTTGTCATAGCGCACCGTAACCGGCGCATGAGCCCTGATGCTCCAATTATCAGGGGTACCTCACAGAATCCCGATGTTTATTTTCAGGGCAGGGAGACGGTTAACAGCTATTACAATGCCTGCGCCTCAATCACCGAAAAGGCGATGGAGAAATTCGGAGCCCTCACCGGTCGCCACTATAAACTTTACGAGTACTACGGCGCAGCGGATGCTGAGCGTGTCATTGTTTTAATGGGCTCTGGTGTCGAAACCGCCCGTGATACGGCTGAATATCTCAACAAACAGGGCGAAAAGGTTGGCGTTATCCATGCCCGCCTTTTCCGTCCATTCGATATTGAGCGTTTTGTCAAAGCTTTCCCTGCCACCGTCAAATCAGTCTCTGTGCTTGACCGGCTCAAGGAACCTGGAAGTGCCGGCGAGCCTCTCTATCTTGACACGGTCAATGCCCTGCTTGAGGGAGTGCAGAATGGCCTGATACCAGCCATGCCCATCATTACCGGCGGCAGATATGGCCTCTCATCCAAGGAGTTTACTCCGGCAATGATCAAGTCCATCTTCGACAACATGGCTTCGGCAAAACCGAAAAACCATTTCACCATCGGTATTAACGACGATGTGACCCATACCAGTCTTGAGTACGACCGTACCTTCTCCATTGAACCGGATGAGATGTTCCGGGCACTCTTTTATGGCCTTGGATCAGACGGTACCGTCGGTGCCAATAAAAACAGTATCAAGATTATCGGTGAAAACACCGAAAACTATGCTCAGGGCTATTTTGTCTACGATTCCAAAAAATCAGGCTCAATTACAACCTCACACCTGCGCTTTGGCCCTCATGAGATTCGTTCTGCCTATCTGATCACCGAGGCACAGTTTATCGGTTGTCACCACTGGATCTTCCTTGAGATGCTTGACCTTGTCAAAAATCTCCGGCAAGAGGGTACCCTGCTGCTCAACACGCACTACTCTGCTGAAGAACTCTGGGAGAAGCTGCCGAAAATCGTTCAGGAGCGCCTGATCAGCAAACATGCAAAGCTCTACACCATTGATGCCTATAAGGTTGCCCATGCGAGCGGTATGGGACAGCGCATCAACACCATCATGCAGGCCTGCTTTTTTGCCATATCCGGTGTTCTGCCCCGTGAAGAGGCAATTGAACAAATCAAGAACTCCATCCGGACGACCTACGGTAAAAAAGGAGATGAGGTCGTCAAACAGAACATACAGGCGGTTGATGATACCCTCTCCAACCTCCATCAGGTCGCAATAGGATCGGTTGCCGACAGTAAAACAGGACTGCGTCAGCCTATTGTTGGTGAAGCACCTGATTTTGTCTGCAACGTCCTGGCAAAAATCATTACCGGCGAGGGTGACGACATTGCCGTCAGCGAGCTGCCTGCGGATGGCACCTACCCAAGTGGAACTTCAAAATTTGAAAAGCGCAACCTGGCCGATGAAATTCCAGTGTGGGAGCCCGATCTCTGTATCCAGTGCGCCAAATGTGCCATGGTGTGCCCTCACGCAGTCATCCGGGCCAAGCTCTATGATCCGAGATACCTTGAGAACGCACCACACACCTTTAAATCTGCCGAAGCAAAGGGTGTGAGTTGGAGCGGTATGAAATATACTATCCAGATCGCTCCCGAAGACTGTACAGGATGCGAAATCTGTGCCCGTATCTGTCCGGCAAGAGATAAAAAGAATCCAGAAAGAAGGGCGCTGAACATGCACCCGCAACAGTCCATTCGTGAAACAGAGATTGACAACTGGAACCACTATCTCAACATTCCGGAATACGACCGCACTAAAATCAATACAAAACTGATCAAGGAGCAGCAGCTCCAGGAGCCGCTCTTCGAATTTTCGGGCGCATGTTCCGGTTGCGGAGAGACCCCTTATATCAAGCTCATGACGCAGCTCTTTGGTGACCGCCTTGTTATTGGCAATGCCACCGGATGTTCTTCGATTTATGGAGGAAACCTTCCAACCACACCCTACACCACAAACTCCGACGGCCGCGGTCCGACATGGTCGAACTCGCTCTTTGAGGATACTGCAGAATTCTCACTCGGCTTCCGCATTTCGATCGACAAGCAGCGGGAGTACGCACGAGAGCTCTTGCAGAGAATGGCTTCCGAAATTGGCGAAACGTTGATCACAGAGATTCTTGAGGCAACGGAGAGCAATGAACCGGAAATTTTTGAGCAGAGAAAACGGGTTTCAATTCTGAAAGAGAAGCTTGCCCAACTGAGCTCTTCCGACGCAAAAAATTTGCTCTCGGTGGCCGATATGCTGGTCAAAAAGAGTGTCTGGGGAGTCGGTGGCGATGGATGGGCCTACGACATTGGCTATGGCGGTGTTGACCATATAACGGCCAGCGACAAAAACATCAACCTGCTGGTGCTCGATACCGAAGTCTATTCAAATACGGGTGGTCAGGCATCGAAAGCGACGCCAAAAGCGGCTGTTGCAAAATTTGCGTCAGCCGGACGAACGGTGACCAAAAAAGATCTTGGCATGATTTCGATGACCTACGGAAACGCCTATGTTGCCTCGGTTGCTTTTGGTGCCCGCGACGAACAGACACTCAAAGCATTCCTCGAAGCAGAGGCTTACAATGGGCCGTCAATCATCATTGCCTACTCGCACTGTATTGCCCACGGCATCAACATGTCGACCGCCCTTGATAACCAGAAAGCAGCGGTTGATTCAGGCCATTGGATACTCTATCGCTACAATCCTGACCGCCTGCTGGAAGGAAAGAATCCGCTTATGCTTGATTCGAAAAAGCCAAAAATACCCGTTGCCCAGTTCCTCGATATGGAAAACCGTTTCCGGATGCTCAAAAAGAGCCATCCCGCTCTTGCCAAAGAGTATTACGCGGCAATCCAGAAAGAGGTCGATGCACGGTGGGCTCATTACGAGTATCTTGCAGCACGCACCTTTGATGATATCAAATAAGATGCTTGTTCAACAGAATAAAAAAACGGCGGAACCCCCGCCGTTTTTTTTTATTCTGCCCGTAACCACAGAATGCTGAACCACACCTCAAAACAACGACTACGGCTTTCCCTTGAGTTTCTTGAGCCTCTCCTTCATTTCAAGTGCATGCTCACTGTTTCCAAGTTTCTCGTACACCTGGGCCAAGTGATCCACTATTTCTGCTTCACCTGGAGCCAGTTCCACAGCTTTTTCAAGAACCGTTCTCGACTCTTCATACTCCCCCATACTAAAGAGCACCCATCCAAGCGTATCAAGATAGCCTGCATTGGCGGGTTCCCGAGCCACCACCTTCAAAGCAAGCTCTTTGGCTCGCGCAAGTTCTTTTCCCTGCATGGTAAGCATGTATGCAAGATTATTCATTATGAGGATATTATCAGGCTCACGCACGAGAATAGTTTCATAGAGATGAACACTTTTATCACGAAACCCAAGAGTGTCATAACATAAAGCAAGAGTACTGCATGCTTGCAGATAAAGATTTTTCTCCTTTTGTGCCTTTTTTGACTGCACCACCTTTTCAAGCAGAAATGCAGCATTTTTGAGCTTGCCTCTCTGAAAAAAAAACTCCCCTTCGAGCACCTGAAGCCTGATGCTCAGGGAAGGAAAGCGCTTTTTAGCCTTGGAAAGAGCCTTAGCGGCAGAGCGATACTCTTTTTGGATGAGGGAAGCCGTAACAAACTCCTCATAAATTTCAATACTGCCTGAATCAAGATGCAGGGCCCTCCTGAAATCGATCAACGCCGCAGCCACATCCGGCTTCTGCATGTAGGCGATGCCACGGAGGGCATAGATACGGCCATTGCCGGGATGACGGCGAATAATTTCTCCGATCATGACAATAGCAGGATCCAAAAAAGAACTATCCCGGGAAGCACGCACAAGAAAAAGTTTAGCAAGCTCTGTTTTGTGCGACAGAGTCACCTGATTGACTGTGAAAAAACGGTTGAGATCGTCAAGAAAAGCAGGATGGTTTCCAGTCTGTACAGAGAGCTCAAACAGGGCCAGCCAGCAAGAAACTGAAGCTGGGTTTTCGCGAAGAATCTCCCGGAATGTTTTTGATGCCAAATCATACTGTTTGGTCTGCATATAAAGTTCACCAAGAGCAAGACGCAACTTCTCTTTTTCGTCACCCTGCTCAATAAGCGTCATCAAAGTGCCTATTGCCTCTTGATAATGAGCAAGCTTTATCTCCATGAGCAGCATTTGCGCCAGGGTTGTCTCGTTTTTCGGATCCAGTGTTAACATTTCCTGAAAAACAGCAAGGGCTTTTTCTGACTGATCGGCTGCAAGATATTCGAGGGCAAGGCTGGAGAGTGGTTCCGCCTGGCCCGGCTCAAGAGCTGCAAGCTGCCGGTAAAGATCAATTGCGCGATTGTAATCACCCTGTTGATGAGAGAGCGCAGCAAGAAATCCCAGATAAGCAGTATTGTCAGAATTGAGCAAAACGCTTTTTTCACTGTAGATACGGGCGGAATCAAGCACACCAAGACCAACCCACGCTTTCGAGAGGGCGTAATAGATAGCCGCATTTGAAGGCTGAGTAGTCAAAAGCCTCCCATAACGCTCAACCGCTCCTCGAAAATCCCCTCTTAGATTCTGCAGCGATGCCAAAACAAACTCTCTTTTTGAAGCTTCAGCAAGAGAGTCGGGCACTACCGGGCCAGCAAGCACCGTTCTTGAGGAGGCAGAAGCCGAAAAAGCAAGCAAACAGGCAAGAGCTACCACAAGCCGCAGAGAACGTAAAACTGGCCAGTTATTGCGCAATGCCCTGAATTCAAAAATTCGGCTTCGCATCGAAAAGTGGATATTCATGAGTTTCAGAACCCGTTGAAAAGCGTGCAAGCGCGAGGCGGGTCGCCACCCGTCCCCTTGTAGTTCTTGTCAAATAACCTGCCTGGATAAGGTAAGGTTCATACACCTCTTCAATGGTATCCTGCTCCTCGCCAACCGATACGGCAAGAGAGGCTATCCCGACCGGGCCACCACTAAATTTGTTAACAATAGTCTCCATGATTTTTTTATCCATCTCGTCAAGCCCCTCCTCATCAATTTCAAGACAGTCGAGAGTCTTGATGGCAATGGCGCGGTCTATCAGCACAGCGCCCTCAACCTGCGCAAAATCACGGGCACGGCGAAGCAACCGGTTGGCAATACGGGGGGTACCCCGTGAACGTCCGGCAATTTCTTTCGCCGCTTCGGCATCAATGCCAATGCCAAGAATAGCTGAAGCCCTTATGATAATGCACTCAAGAAGTTCTGGTGCATAGTAATCGAAGCGGCTATTGATGCCAAACCTTGCCCTGAGGGGTGAGGTGAGCAGACCTGAACGTGTAGTGGCCCCGACAAGCGTAAATGGCTCAATACGCAACTGCACCGCCCTTGCAGAGGGGCCACTGTCGAGCATGATATCAATACGAAAATCTTCCATGGCGGAGTAGAGATACTCCTCAACCGTCGGCGGCATCCGGTGAATTTCATCAATAAAGAGCACATCGCCCCTCTGCAGGCCGGTCAGGAGACCAGCAAGATTTCCCGCCTTGTCAAGCAAAGGGCCCGAAGTTGATTTGATGCTGCTTCCCATTTCGGAGGCAATAATATAGGCAAGTGTCGTCTTGCCAAGCCCCGGAGGACCCGACAAAAGAACATGATCCAACGCTTCGCCACGCATTTTTGCCGCTGAAATAAAAACTTTCAAATTATCAGTCAGTCGTTGCTGTCCGGCAAAAGCATCCATACGGAGCGGCCGTATCTGCTCCTCGATTCTCGATTCAGTTGCATCGGGAGGTGTATTGAGCAGTTCGATTCTCAAATAAAAATCATTTCAGGTTAAGCGATCATAACGGGAACAACCCCGTCAAAGTTTTATCCGGGGATCTGCAACAGCATAAAGGACATCAGCAAAAAGATTGCCAAGCACAACCAGAGAACCGGCAACAAAAGTACTGGCAATAATCAGCGGATAATCCCTTGAAAAAATTGCATCTACCGTTACGCGGCCCATACCCGGAAAAGCAAAGATCACCTCAATGAACAACGCCCCGCCAAAAATAAAGGGAAGCGAGCTTCCCATAAGGGTAATCACCGGCAGAAGGGCATTTCGAAGGGCATGCTTAAAAATAACAACCTTTTCCGGCAACCCTTTAGCCCTTGCTGTGCGGATGTAGTCCTGCCTGATCACCTCAAGCATGCTGCCTCTGACATAGCGGGCAATACCGGCTGACCCGCTGATACTGAGCACCGTAACCGGCAGAACGAGATGCCATAACCGGTCAAGCACAAATTCAAGCGGACCGAAACCCTCCGCACCGATCTCATTGAGACCAGAAGCTGGAAAAATGGGGAACTTCAGGGCAAAAAGAATAATCATCATCAGGGAAAACCAGAACTCCGGCATCGAATAAAAAAAGAGAGCGGTGACGGTCAGAAATCGGTCAAGAACGGTATTCTGACGCACGGCAGCGATAACACCGACAAAAATACCAAACGTAAAATTTGCAACAAGGGTCAGCCCCGCTATTGTCACGGTTATTGGCAACGCCTGAGCGATCACATCAAAAACCGGCTGCTGGGCACGACTGAAACTGCGTCCAAAATCACCCTGCAGCACATTGGCAAGCCACTTGACATACTGCACTGGCACGGGATCGTTTAACCCGTACTGCTCCCTGATCTGCTCGGCAACATTCGGACTGGTGCCCGGCTGAATAAAAAAAGCCGCAGGATCACCGGGAGCAAGCCTGGTAATGAAAAAAGTAAGGGTCAGCACCCCAAAAATAAGCGGTACGGCAATCAACAGCCGCTTGAGAATATAGATGAGCATAAAATCTTACAGGGCGACATTTGCTGAAGGGCGCAGCCTCCAGTCGTCAATATTATAAAAAGTACCGGAAATATTAAGCTCCTCACCCTCGATTCTCCGGCTGAAGCCCTGGGTCTCCTTGATCCAGTAAAGAAAAGTGATCGGCTGATCACGATAAAGAATATCCTGATACTCAAGCCAGTAGGCTCGTGCACCAGTCGGCTCCATCTTCTGCTTGGCAAGCTCACAAAGAGCGTCAACTCGAGGGTTCTGGTAACCAGTAAAATTAAAACGGCTCTTGTTGAGGTCTGAACCCCAGACATCAAGAGGATCTATCTCAAGCCCAATCGACCAACCAGCCATCCACGCATCAAGCTTTCGCTGCTGAAGGCTCTCAAAAAAGACATTGGATTCCTGAACGTCAAGCTTGCAGTCGATGCCGATTGAACGAAGATTCTGCTGAATAATGACACTTGCATAGTTTCTTCTCGCATTGCCCGCATTAGTATAGAGCACAAAACTGAACTTTCTGCCCTGTTT
>CAILXB010000129.1 GCA_903838025.1 uncultured Chlorobiaceae bacterium | reverse complement strand
TCTTTTCCGCCCTTCTGCTCAATAAAGCCGTAACCTTTTTCTTCGTTGAACCATTTGACAGTTCCTTCAACCTGAGTACCCATATCTACCTCTTTTTATTTTTGCCAGTTAAACTTGGCGTTACAATGAACAAACCTCGACATGAGGCGTTCAAAAACGAATTTATCCTTCGTGAAATTAATTTACTCACTTTAAATCAAATCAAAAAGAAAGTTCTTTAGTTTACGCTACTTTTTTATCATTGACAAAAAAAAAGCTGGAAGCTTCCAAAAGAGCTCCCTCTCACCATAAAACCAATGGTGTAAGCGTCCTACTTGATCCCCCACAGTTTGATCTTGCGATCATCGCTTCCACTGGCAATTATTTTTCCATCAGGAGAAACATCCACCGACTGCACTTCAAGCACATGACCTCTATAGAGATGCAACTCTTTACCCGATTCGGCATCCCACAATCTGACAGTTTCATCATTGGCCGCACTGACTACCTTTGTGCCGTCGGGAGTGAAACATACGCTCCGCACCGCATCCTGATGCCCTTCAAGCACCTTCGTGATCTCGCCGCTTCTAGCATCAAGAATTTTTACCAAGGCATCGCGTCCGCAAAAAGCAATAAACCTGTCGTCTGGACTAAAAGCCAATGCGTGAGAGAGGCGGTCGCCGGTTGCATAGTTGGCAATATTTTTGCCGCTTTCAACATCCCATATCTTGATAACTGGCTCTTCACCGCAGCTTGCAATAAGCCTGCCACTGTGGCTGTATGCAAGACACTCAATATAAGACTTATGGCCAAGAAGCCTCGAAAGTTCTTTACCTGTTTCAACACTCCAGAGGCGAATGGTTGTATCGCGGGAACAACTGGCCACTACCTTGCTATCAGGACTGAAAGCCACCATACGGACAGCCGTATCATGACCTTTACAGAGATGGCGGCACTGGCCGGTTGCAGTATCCCATATTCTAACCGTACTGTCAGTGCTTCCACTGGCAAGCGATGTACCATCGCGACTGAAATCAACGCATTCAACCCAGGTATCATGCCCTTTCATAGTATGGAGACACAGCCCTTTCTCGACGTCCCACAACATGACGGTTTCATCAAAACTGCCGCTGACAAGTTTTTTGCCATCTGCGCTGAATTTTACACCAAGCACACGATCGAGATGACCTTCCATCGTCTTTATCAGGTTGACATCCTCAATAACCTTGGGAAGCTTCAGCTCAACTTCCTTTTTCCCGAATATCTTCGATAAAAAACCCATAAACAGTACGTTTGTTTGAATTGATACTCTTTTGGCTGCAACAGGCCAATTCGACTGAAAAGGTTGTTTTGTCAGCATACAACAGCGCACAATTTAAAAAAAATTATCACCTTCCCCCAATTCTCTGCCCACCGTCAAGAAAAATTGTAGTTTCTCCCCTTCCAACTGGCACCCTTGCCAAATTTTATGCTGTAAAATGAATTACATGCTATGGCAAGCAGCACAAGCTGAGAGAGCGGATGCAAAAAAACCATGGCAAATGACTGACGGAACAGTAAAGCAATCAGGAGCCTGCAAAGAAGGGCGATCAGGAGTTGCGTTAACGGAAGCCAGAAAAGTGAAACTGTGAACTCACCCGCAAGCAGTGAATGACAAAAAAATGCACCGGGCGCAAGATAGAGCGCCGTTATCAGCATGATCAAGGCAAAAAGTCCTGTTGTACTGTAACCGAGAGCTGCAAAAAGATTTTTTGAAAATCCTTCCCAAATTTCGCGGAAGGAGCGATACATCCGGCAACTGACCACGTCCGTTCCATTAAAGGCTACAACGCGGCCACCGGCCTTTTTAACACTCTTGCAGAGCCAGACATCTTCAACAAGAGCATTACGAACAGAAGCGTGGCCGTTAATACGATCATAGAACTCGCGGCGAAAAAAAATAAATTGGCCATTGGCAAAACAGAAGGCGGCTTTGCGGCTGGTGCGCACCAGACGAAGCGGCAGGTAACACATGAGAATAACATGAATCAGCGGTACCACAAGCTTTTCCCAGAATGACACAAGCTCCTGGCGTGGCATCAGGGAGAGCATGTCAGCTCCTGATGCCTCCATGGCGCCAACCGTACGGCGGAGGGCATCTGGCTCATGCCAGGTATCGGCATCGGTAAAGAGCAGCAGCTCTCCCTTTGCCTGATGGCCAAGCTGGGAACATGCCCATGCCTTGCCGTGCCATCCCTCGGGAAGCGGCTCGCCCTGCACCACACGAAGCTGCCCTCTAAACTCCATAAGAAGCTGCCGCAACAGCTCCGCCGTGGCGTCGGTTGAGCCATCGTCGAGCACAAGAATTTCGAAGGGAGAATACTTCTGCCGAAGGAGCGATCGTACGCAACGCTCGATGTTCAACGCCTCATTGCGGGCAGGCACAAGAACTGATACGAATGGCCCGGTGGGGAGAGAGGAATCGGGCATTCGCGGCAAGTCAATCAAGTTGCGCAAGAGAATCCCCAAAAAGACAAGCAACGAAAAAAGTACCGCTATCTGATAAAAAAAGAGCATGGCCGGGATAAAAAAGGCTACCCTTCGGAGGCAGCCTGCATGTTGAAAATTATAACGGAGCTTCTCAGTCGATCAGTTTATTGATGTTATACTCAAAAATCCCCTCTGCACCCGCCCGTTTAAGCTCAGGAATCAGCTTGCGCACTATTTTTTCGGTAACAATAACTTCAAGCGCCACCCACTGCTCTTCAGCAAGACTCGATATGGTCGGCTGACGCAGGGCGGGAATAATGGCGATAATCTGCTCAAGCGCCGATTTCGGTGCGTTCATTTTCAGCCCAACCTTGCCCTGAGCATTGATGGCTCCCAGCAGCAGCATGGCCATATTCTCAATCTTCTCCCGTTTCCAGGGATCGTTCCATGACTCCTTGTTGGCAATCAGTTTTGTGTTTGACTCAAGAATGGTATCAACAATCCTCAGCTTGTTTGCCCTGAGTGAAGAACCGGTTTCAGTCACCTCAACAATGGCATCGGCCAGATCGGGTGGCTTGACTTCCGTCGCGCCCCAACTGAACTCCACTAAAGCATTAACCCCATTTTTGGCAAGATATTTTTTGGTAATATTGACCACTTCGGTAGCAATATGCTTTCCTTCGAGGTCTTTAACCGACTGTACCGACGAATTTTCGGGCACGCAAAGCACCCAGCGAACCGGCCTCATGGAGGCTTTGGAATAGACCAGATCAGCAACCTCGATTACGTCAGCATCCGTTTCAATAATCCAGTCCTTGTCGGTCAATCCTACATCGAAAGCTCCCAATTCCACATAGTGCGCCATCTCCTGTGCCCTGATAAGAATGGCTTCAAGCTCATCATCATCAATGGAGGGAAAATAAGAACGGCTCTGAACCGAAAAATGAAATCCTGCCTGGGCAAAAAGATCAATTGTGGAATCCTGCAAGCTTCCTTTCGGCAAACCCAGTTTCAGCACATTGTTTATAGTACTCATAACAACAACTACCTCTTGATATTAACGTTATACTTCCTTGAGCTGAAAAACACCACTATTAAAGACTCCGTAGGGAAAACTGCCCTCAATCCACGTCCCGA
Organism: uncultured Chlorobiaceae bacterium; assembly: GCA_903838025.1. Taxonomy (GTDB): domain Bacteria; phylum Bacteroidota; class Chlorobiia; order Chlorobiales; family Chlorobiaceae; genus Chlorobium. The sequence continues at coordinate 8,040 of CAILXB010000129.1, read as the reverse complement.
GATTGACATACCGGCTTGTGCCGTTAGAGAGCTCCGTGATGCCCTTAACATGGTTGTGACCACACACAAAGTAATCAAACTCCTGTTCACCCGTCAATACTTCAGCAACATTCAACAACCGATTGACTTCAAAAACATAATCGACCGACTTGTGCTTGCGGCTGAGCTGTGAAAGCTTCTTCATCAGCCCTATAGCCAGATCTGGATGAAACCCCGACAAAAGAGCAAGATTGAAGCGGTTCCTGACCATACGGGTAAAAAGCTTGTAACCCCAATCCCCTTTCCCCAAGCCATCACCGTGGGCAACAATGAATTTTCGTCCATCGCAGAGCAATTCATTAACTCCATAGAGAGTTTTTACCCCCAGTTCGTCATCAAAGTACCGTCCGAGATAAAAATCATGGTTTCCTGCCACGTAAAATACCTCAACATTATGGCGCACCAGATCAGCCAAAAGACAAAGAAAACGGGTAAACCCCTTGGGGATAAGATGGCGAAACTCCATCCAGTAATCCATGATATCACCAAGCATATAGAGCGAACGACCCTCAGCCTTGATAATGGCAAAAAGTCGTTCAAGGTTTTCCATCTTGAGCTGCTCTGTTTTTGCCTCCCGCAGACCAATATGAAGGTCACTGATAAAAAATATTGCCCGCTTCTCCTCCCTTTTCATGCCGTCAGCTCACAAAACGTAGGAAGCAGCAATCACTGCAACAGGAATCGTCAGGTTATCGACCTCCTTGGGGCTCACACCCTCAACAATTGTGGCAATCAGGGCGATAATGATAATTTTTGTAGCGTCAAACGATTCTGGCACAATCAGATGAACAAAAAAGAGTCCGGCACAGACACTGCCAACAAGGAAAGCCAGACTACCTTCAACACTTTTGTCACTAAGTATATGGTATTTAATTTTTCCATACCGGGTACCGATGATCGGCGCAAGACCATCTCCCCAGCCGAGCATGGCCATTGCCATAATCCCGGCAGGCTGTTTATAATAGAGGGTTCCGCAAATCATGGCAACAATGACAAAATAGAGGGTTCCTTTAAGCAATTCCTGTTTGTTGCCGGTACGGGTCATGGTTTTCACGGCCTGGTCATCATCAGCAGCAAAAAGCCCTTTCTGGATAAGCAGCACCGTCCAGACCGCAAATACGGTGATATTGAGAAAATGCGACCAGTCACCACCGATGTAGAGGGGGAGAAACATAATGGCCGATCCTGCGCAAATATGAGTAATCTTGCGGCTGATGTCGCGTGGCAGATTATGGTTGGTCACCAGATAATCCATCAGGGGTGGAACGCTGAACACATAGACAAAGGTAAGCAAGGTAACCAGTGCGTTATGCCATACCACTGGAAGCGAAAAAAAAGGAAGAGTTTCCGTCATAGCACCATGGTGATTTAAGGTTAGGCTCCTGTACAAAGGAATTACTGAACGTTGATATACTTCAATCCAACCATCCCGGCAACAAGCAGATTATTGACCAGAAACAAAATGTTGTTGGCGATCTGAAACCGGAGAAAAGTATTGTGCTCCTGAACATCACTCTTGCCGAGAACATGACCAAATCCGTCGTCAACAGCACCCTGCATAAATGAAATGCCCCCTTTCGGATCACGCAGAAGCTGAACCTGAAGCACCAGATTCAGGGCGAGTCCAACAAGCACAAAACAGCCGGGGATAATAAAACCCCAACTGAAGGAAAGATACGCAAGAACGGCAAAAACAAGATCAATAATCGCAAAGGAGACCAGAAAGGTGTTTCTGGCACCGATCATCACCGTCAGCGACTTGAGTCCACCATCCTTATCACCCTCCGCTGACTTGAAATCGTTAAGGATAATCAAGGCAACCGCCATAAAAAAGTTGAGACTTGCAAGCCATATTGCCTCTGGACGAATGTTGCCAAAGAGGGCGTTTGCAGAAATAAAGGAGACAAAGCCATAAGAAAAGCCAACGGCCGGTGCCGAGGTAAGAATATTTTTTTTCAGCTTCAAAGGCGGTGCAGAATAGATATAAGCGACAAAGAGAGCGGCGAATATTGATGCGACAATAACCATTCCACGAACTCCACCAATATGCACCCCGAGAAAGACTCCAAGGCCCATAGCAAGCAAAAGTGCAATAATACTGTTCCAGAGCCCCTCTTTTTCACTCAAACGACCAGAAGGAATCGGACGTGTTGGTTCATTGACCCTGTCAAGTTCGAGATCAAAACAATCGTTGACTGACTGGCTGAACCCGGTTCCGAAAGGGCCAAACATCAAAAAAATGGCGAGCAGTAAAAGATAGTCGTGCAGGGTACCCTTCATGGCACCTGAAGCCATGACGCCTCCGGCAAGGCAGGGAAAAACGCTGATCCAGGTAACAGGATCGAGAAGTTCAAGATGTGCTCTTACTTTATCGGTAAACCCAAACGTTGCGGGAATTGACATACTGTACTTCTCTCCGAAGCCCAATGGGGGGCCGGTTAAATGATAGGAGTTCAAAGGGTGCAATTTACAAATAGTGCACAAGATAAAAAACTCCCAGACCGTTTTACCCTTTTGGACACACTCCAAACGACGCCGAAGCACTCTGTTGGACGCTTTTAGCGGTGCTCCGGCCTCCCAGTAAGGGTTGCTGATGTGGCAGCAGTGATGAGCACGTTCACGAGATCGCCTGGCTGATAGCATTCACGATCGAAAACCACGGCCCGGTTACCAACCGTACGACCCATAAGCTGCTCGGTAGAGCGACGGCTCTCCGTTTCAGCAAGCACTTCAACAACAGAACCAATTGACTGCTGAAAAAGCTCTGCTGAAATGCTGTTCTGCAGGTCAATAATCTCCTGCAGCCTCCGTTTTTTTTCCTCTTCGGCCACATCATCCACCAACGACCGTGCCGCCAAAGTCCCCGGCCTGGTTGAGTAAAAAAACATATAGGCCGAATCAAACCTGACGCTTGAAAGAAGTTCAAGTGAAGCCTGATGATCCTCATCCCGCTCGCCGCAGAAACCGGCAATAATGTCGGTTGAGAGTGTGACGCCTGGAATGATTGAACGGATCAATGCTATTTTTTCGCGGTACTCCTCAATAGTGTGGCCGCGATTCATGCGCCCGAGAACTGCTGTTGAACCAGACTGCACCGGCAGGTGAATATGGTTACAGATATTTGGGCGGGCGGCAATCATACGCACAAGCTCTGCGGAGATGTCTTTTGGATGGGAAGTGGTAAAGCGCACTCGAACATGGGGCGCTTCACGGCTGACCGCATCAAGCAAGGCTGCAAAGTTCATCCCCTCTTCAGGATCATGGTAAGAGTTGACATTCTGGCCAATCAAGGTAATCTCTCGATATCCTGCCGCCACAACATGTTGTACTTCACTCATGACCGAACGAAAAGAGTGGCTGCGTTCACGTCCCCTGGTAAAAGGGACAACACAATAGGCGCACCGGTTATTACATCCGCGCATGACAGGAACAATGGCACTGATCACACCCTGCCTTACAGGATCAATACCCTCGTAGGTTTCAGCCGCATTAAACTCCAGTGAAGTGCACCTTTCCCCCGCTCTTGCCTGCTCAATCAATGCGGGAAGAGTACGATAACTGTCGGGGCCAGCAAGAAAATCAATGGCCGGAGAGAGGGAGAGTGTATCCTCCCTCTGATACTGCGGAATACAACCAGCAAGGCCGATAACCAACCCTTTATCCCTCTTTTTCATACCCTGTATGCGCTGGAGATAGTGCTCAATACGGTCAACCGCATTTTCGCGCACCGCACAAGTGTTGAGCAGAATAATGCCAGCACTCTCCTCGTTTTCGGCAACAGTGTAGCCTCCCTGCTGCAGGATCGCCGTTATGATTGCAGAATCAGCCTGGTTCATCTGACAGCCAAACGTATGAATATAGAATGCTTTGCCCTTGCCTGCCGTCATAATGCGTCCTGTTTTTCCAACATGGTTTTCCTTCCTTTCGCTCAGGCTCCGAAATGGATATGCTTGAACTTTTCAAGCAGCACCTCAGTCTCATCCTTGCACTGGCCACAAACCGTGCCACACTTGGTGCGCTCCTGAAGTTCAAAATAAGTGCGTGCACCCTCAAGCACAGCATCTTCAATATCATGGTCAGTAATGTTCATGCACTGACAAATCACCTTGGCCTGCTCCTGCTTGACCTTGTCCTCTTTCCCGTTGCGGGTGTAGTAGTTGTTGATGGCCGCCCGCAACGCCTTGTCGCCAAGTACGGAACAGTGAATTTTGTGATCCGGCAGCCCTCCAAGTTCCTGGGCAACCTCTTTGGGGGAGATATGAAAAGCAGCATCGAGCGTTCTGCCCTTGACCATTTCGGAGAGCACCGAAGTACTGGCAATAGCACTGGCACAGCCATAAGTTTTCCACTGACAGTCGGTAATGACTTCATGCTCCTTGTCCACCTTGATCACCACCATCATCTGGTCGCCACACTGGAGGTTACCTTCCATGCCGACGCCATCGAAATCATCAGTGTTTTCGCCCTGAAGAATATTTTTCGGGTTCATGAAATGTTCTTTCAGCGTATCGCTATATGCCCATTCACCTGCTTGCAGCATGCAATCCTCCTTTTATATAAGCCGTTGACATGTTTCTGATTCTTTGAATTATTGGTGGTAAAACATCAAGCAGGTACTCAACCTCCTGCATCGAACTTTCGCGCCCCATACTGAAACGGATCGAACCATGAGCAAGCTCGGCATTGACGCCGGTTGCCAAAAGGACATGCGAAGGATCAAGCGAGCCCGAAGCACAAGCTGATCCAGTAGAAACTGCAATGCCTTCCAGATCCAGATAGAGCAAAATGGCCTCACCCTCAACTCCCGTAAAAGAGACGTTGAGCGTACTTGCAAGAGAGTCTGTTGGGTGGCCGTTGACATGGATAGCATCAATGCGCTCCTCAATACCCCTTCTCAGCACCCGCTTCAGATGCAGCAACCGCTCATCCTCCTTCGGCATTTCGAGCGCTCTCATCTCAACCGCCCTTCCAAGACCGAGAATACCAAGGGTGTTTTCGGTTCCCGCACGCCTTCCCTGCTCCTGATGGCCACCCCGAATGAGAGGGCAATAGGGAATACCCTTTTTCACAAAGAGCGCCCCGACTCCTTTCGGGCCATAGATCTTGTGAGCTGAAAGGGTCAAAAAGTCTACGCCAAGCGTCCGAACATCGACCGGAACCTTTCCGATGGCCTGAACAGCATCGGTGTGCATAAGCGCCCCGCTTTCATGCACCATCCGGGTGATAGTTTCAATATCCTGGATAGTACCGATTTCATTATTTGCCATCATGACCGAGACAAGACCGACATCATCACCAAGCATACCGGCAAGCTGATCAAGATCAATTTTTCCGTACTGGTCAACGTTAAGATATTTGACCCGTACACCACGATGAGCAAGACACTCGGAGGTCTCAAGCACGCAGGGGTGCTCAATTTTAGTTGTAATGATGGTACTGCGCGTTTTGCTTCCCGCAATACACTGGCTCGAACCACAAACAAAGAGCGAGAGCACCGTATTGTTAGCCTCCGATCCACTGCCTACAAAAATTATTTCACGCTCCTGCGCTCCGAGAAAATCAGCAACTTTTCGGCGAGCATCTTCAACATTTGCCCTTGCCTCGCGCCCGTAAGAGTGCATGCTTGACGGATTGCCGAACATCTCCATCGCCGCAATCATCTCCTTTTTCACCTCCGGGTGAAGCGGCGTTGTGGCATTGTGATCAAAATATACTTTCATGTCTGCCATAGTACTTTCAAAATTCGTTATTACAACCACTCTTTCTGTCAAAGAAGGCTAATAATAGTTAATAAACTCTCCTTATCACAACACCAGCCTTTCGCGGCATCATAAAACCATAACAGACTGCCGGACACTGCAACACATTCATAAACAATACGAAGAAAAGAATGCGCTCTTTGACCCACCCGCAAACCTCTAATCCCATAATAAGAGTTTTTTTGTCTTATTAAAAACAAAAAAGGAATTACCCTCTTTTTATTTCCCCCGTGGAGCCAAACCTGATTCCAGGCCATAAGAGCGCTGCTGCCAGGAAGCCATTCAAAGAGGCAAAATGAGATAGCTTCATAATTCGCTGATAGTACTATATTGCCATCAACGAGAGCGAGGTGTTTACCTTTGCCTCTCTTTTTCAGGGAGATAACCAAGCGCTTTTCTCTCACCAGCGAGTTCCCCGACAAACAACACTAAACGCGTACATTACAATGATACCAGAGCAAACAAAAGCGCCAGCCTTTACCCTTCCCGATTCAGAAGGAAAGCAGGTTTCTCTCTCCGACTTTACCGGAAAAAAAGTACTCATCATTTTCTATCCCGGCGACGACACCCCGGTCTGTACCGCGCAGTTGTGCGACTACCGGAACAACGTGCTCGAATTCACTAAACGCGACATCGTGGTGCTCGGCATCAGTTCCGACAGTCAGGCCTCCCACAAAAGCTTTGCTGAGCGCAATCAACTCCCTTTCACCCTCCTGAGCGACACACAAAAAACGACCGCCAAAGCCTACGATGCCCTCGGCTTTCTCGGCATGTCGCAACGCGCTTATGTGCTTGTTGATGAAAATGGTGTCGTCTTGCTCGCCTACAGCGACTTTTTGCCCATCATCTACCAACCGATGAAAGATTTGCTTGCAAAAATTGATGCTGCTTGAGGTTTGCCGAAAAAGTGCAGGAATAAACAGCAATGGTTTGTGAAAATCAATGAGCTGCTGAGTATTCCTGCACATTGCGTCTGCGCGAAGCGGTACGACTACTATTAGTCTGCTTTCTTTTTTTCCGCAATCATCATGCTCAAAAACAACTCCACTGCCGTTGGGTCAAACTGTGTTCCGGAAAGTGAGCGGATATACTCCAACACTTTATCTTCGGGCCAGGATTTGCGGTACGGGCGATCAAAGCGAAGTGCATCCCATACATCTACAACAGCAAAGAGACGCGCCGCCAGCGGAATCTGCTCACCTTTCAAGCCGCGCGGATAACCGCTCCCGTCCCATTTTTCATGATGGCAATAGGGGATGTCGAGCGCCTGGCGCAGGTAAGTAATGGGCGAAAGCATTTCGAATGAGAACTGCGGATGCTGGCGCATGATTACCCATTCTTCTTCGATCAATGTGTCCTTCTTAAGCAAGATGCCGTCCGGCACGCCCATCTTGCCAATATCATGCAAAAGCGCACCGCGTCGCACATGCACCAATTCTGCGTCAGTCATTCCTGCCAGACGCGCAAATTTGATGGTCATTTCGGTCACGCGCAGAGTGTGACCTTCGGTTTCTTTGTCACGCAAATCCAGCGCTCGCGACCAACCTTCAATTGTGGTGTCGTATGCCAGCAACAAGTCCTTGTTGGCACGCTGCAATCCGCAAAACAATCGGTTGTTATCAATGGCGATAGCCGCTTGACCTGCAAGAGCATCCAAAAAATCAAACTCATTCGCATCAAAATCAAACGGTTGTTTGTGAAATATCTCCAAAACACCGTTGATATTACCTTTGGCAATCAGCGGAACGGCGTAGCATTCCACAAAGTCTTCACCTTCGACGAGAGATGCAGAAACAAATTCCCGGCCAGCACTGGCAAGAGTGGAGATATGCTGTATTTCCTGTTCAAGCGCCGCACGCCCGGCAACTCCCTGTCCGATTCTCAATTCTGAACGTTCAAGGTTCTTTGAGCGAAACCCAAGCCCTGCAAGATACTCCAACGTTTGTGTCTGGGGATTAAACAACAAAATATCTGCGGCATCAACATGCAGAACAGCAAGCATCTGTTCGAGAACGGTTTTGAGCGAGAGGGAAACCGTGTTGGCACCCATGATGGCGATATCAATTTGCCGCAAGGCGCGCAACCGTTGAAGCTGACGCGCAATTTCTTCTTCCGCTTGCTTGCGATCAGTGATATCCATGTGTGTGCCAAGCATACGCAACGGTTTGCCATCCGCAGTGCGAGTCAACACTTTACCGCGATCGAGCACATAGACCCATTGGCCCTCTTTATGCTTCATGCG
>CAILXB010000128.1 GCA_903838025.1 uncultured Chlorobiaceae bacterium | reverse complement strand
CTGAGGTAAAGAAATACCTTGTTTGTGACATGTTCTGATAAGGTTTTGGTTAAACGAACGAGAGTAACTACAAAAAAAAGTGAAAGCTAAGAACAAAAAAACCCAATGGGGAGTTTTCCAGTGAGAGGATGTCACAAAGAGATGACCCGGGACACGGAAAAACTTCCGACAAGCTTCCTGGAAAAAAAAGATTCAGGAGCTTGCGACACCGTGTCCATAGGTAATGGGGATGCCGATGAAAAATAAAGTCAAAATGTAACCATTCGTTCTCATCTATGCAAAAAATCTCTTGTTTACCCTACCCGTATTTCAGAGTAATCGCCAATATTGATCTCCTGGGAGCTTCCGGTAATGAAGGCACTGTTTCCGACAATTGAGTGATTAAGCATGATATTGTTGACCCTTGCACTGTAGCCGATAATGGAATTTTTGATAATGACATTTTTAATAACGGCTTGTTCTCCAATGGTGGCATAGGGGCCAATAATGACGTTTTCAAGCACCGCACTCTCGGCAATAAAAACAGGATCATTGATGATGCAGCCGGGATATGGTTTTGTTGAGACGTTCCCTTTGAGAAGAATTTCGTTGGTGGAGAGCAGCGTTTCGGGCTTCCCGCAGTCATACCAGCCGTGAACCGGGAAAGTGGTGAAGAGTTCTCCTCCTTCAATCATCAACTGCAGGGCATCGGTGAGCTGGTATTCCCCCTTTGTCTTGATCTCGTTACTGATCAGGTAATCAATACTTGCAAAGAGTTTTCCTGCATGTTGCAAAAAATAGAGGCCCACAATCGCAAGGTTGCTGACAGGAGTATCAGGTTTTTCTACCAGTTTCAGAATTTTTCCATCCCCGGTTACAGCAACGCCGAATCGTCTGGGGTCTTCAACCTCTTTGACTCCAAGTGTGGACAAGGGGCTTTGGAGCACTGGCTGAAGATCAACATCAAAAATGGTGTCGCCGAGAATGATGAACAAGGGTTCGTCGTCGATGATGTAGGGCTTGCACATCCAGATGGCATGGGCAAGCCCGAGGATCTCTGTCTGGGTGACAAAGGTGAACTTGATACTGTAATTTTTCACCAACCACTCTTCAACCATGTCGCCCATATAGCCGACAATGACAATGGCCTCATCAATTCCGGCGGAGATAAGCTTGTCCATGATATGACCAATAATGGGCTTTCCTGCCACATTGAGCAATACCTTTGGATGAGAGAAGGTGTGGGGGCGTAAACGGGTACCGACACCGGCAACAGGAATGATTGCTTTCATCTTTTCTCAATAGTTTTGTTTGTTAAATCAGACACCCGATTCAGCTTTACTGCATGTTACAAAAAAGCATTTAAAACTAAATACACCAATTACCGGTAAAGAGCTGCTAAATAGAGAAATCAGTTGTATTTTAAGTTCCGGCAATGATTATTTTGCCGCAGGGCGATGGGTTCCGGTTGAGGATGGCAGAAGAAGTATCAGGAACGATATTAACACATGTACTATGGCAGGGAGGTTCAAGGAGGTTTTCAGGCAGTCCGGGGTGATTCCGGTTCTCGATGATCGGCTGGTGCTTATTACCTCCAGAAAATCGGATCGGTGGATCATTCCCAAGGGATATGTTGAAAAAGGGTTGACGCCTGCGGAATCAGCCGCCAAGGAGGCTTATGAGGAGGCTGGCCTGATTGGGGTTGTTCATCACAAAGAGGCAGGCAACTATCGGTACAGCAAGTTTGGAAAGCTTTTTTCGGTTCAGGTTTATCCGCTTTTCATTGAAACCATGCTTGATGAGTGGGATGAGATGCATGATCGTCAGCGAAAACTTGTGACGCCCTCTGAAGCTCTTGAGATGCTTCGCCATGAAGAGTTGAAGCAGATTGTTGCCGATTTTTTTCTGAACAATATTTAAAAATCCTTGAAATATTTTTTTGTTATCAATGTTCTTGTGTTATATTGGGCCTTCCGTTAAAGAACGGGGTGTGGCGCAGTTGGTAGCGTGCCTGCTTTGGGAGCAGGAGGCCCCGAGTT
>CAILXB010000127.1 GCA_903838025.1 uncultured Chlorobiaceae bacterium | reverse complement strand
GTTTCATCAAGGCCCGAAGCCCTACTCCCTACCATCCGTTCGCGATGCCAGGCGGTCCGCTTTTCTCGCATCACCCCGCAGGAGCTGCGACTCTGGCTGCAAGAAAACCGTCCCGAGATACAGGAGCCTGATCTGAGCTTTATCGTCAGTTTTTCGAGAGGCAACCTCCGGCTTGCCTGGGAGTTCATCAACAATCGCGACAGCGACTCGGCTGAAACCGCAACCATTGTGCTGCGTACCGAGGCACTCGAATATCTTCGCAAGGTGCTCACCCCCAGCCGCTTTCACGAAGCGATCACCTCCTGCGAGCAGAACGCCAAAAACCTTTCGCGTGGCGACCTTGTCCTCTTTCTCGCCGCTCTGCTCCTCTTCTTTCAGGATGCCAACCATCGCCGCATCAATGCAGACTTTCAGGAGCTGAACAACCCCGACATCAGCGAGGCCATCGACCGTTTCGCAAAAAACTTCCCCAATCCGGACTTTTTCCAGATCTCAACCCTCACCGAAGAGGCCATCCGCGCCATAGAACGCAACGCCAGCCCGCTCCTCGTCATGGCCTCCTTTACGGCTCAGATCAAAGGATTACTGCAGAGGGGCTGACGCAAGCAGGAATCCCCGTTTCTCTGAGTACTCTTTGTCTTTTTAGTCCTTTCTGCCCATTTCTTTCGAATCGTTACCGGTTGCAAAATCAACCCAGTCAAGATAAGCGGGAAGCCCGCCAGTAATCGGCACTTTAATAATTTCCGGCACGTCGTAAGGGTGGTGCTCCAGAATATGGGCTTCAAGTTCGCTGTATCGGGCCTCTGTGGTTTTGATATGGAGGGCAACTTCCTCCTCTTTCTGCAACTCCCCGTCCCAGATATAAAAGCTTCGTATAGCCATCATCTGGACACAGGCCGCAAGCTTGCGGGAGAGAATGCCCTCTGCAAGCTTTTCGGCAAGCTCCCTGCTGGGGGCGGTGGTAATAACCATACAACAACTGCTCATACTCACGCTGATAGTGTTACAGTTCGATAAGCTCCTTGCTGAAGCGCTGCATAGAGGTTGCTCCATTGAACCCCATCACCACCGTATCCTCAATGCGCACTCCGAATTTTCCAGGCAGATAGATGCCGGGCTCAATGGTAAAAAGCATGTTCTCCTGCAGGGTATGCTCCCCTTTCGGGCTGATCCGTGGCTCTTCGTGCACCTGAAGGCCAACACCGTGGCCGAGGCCATGGCCAAACTCGTCGCCATAACCATGACCAGCAATAAAGCGGCGAACCTCATCATCAAGCTCTTTGGCCGTCATACCGCACCGCGCCGAAGCAATACCAAGCGCCTGCGCCTCCTGCACAATGCGGTACACCTCCCTGGCTTTGCGGGAAACAGGGCCAAGCGCAACCGTACGAGTCTGATCGGAGGCGTACCCTTCATAGATGCACCCGATGTCGATCACAATCAGCTCTCCCAGCTTGAACCGGGCCTTCGTAGGTGTTGCGTGGGGCATGGCGGAACGCGCTCCACCCGCCACAATGGGGTCAAAAGAGTCTTTTTCTGCACCGAGCTTTTTATGCTGGTAGCTGATCTCTGCGGCAATATCGCACTCCGTCACTGATGGCGAAATCATGGGAAGCACCCCCTGAAGCACCAGCTCGCTGATTTCAACCGCACGACGCATCTTTGCAAGCTCAATCTCATTTTTGAGCATCCGGAACTCATCGAAAAATGAATCAACAGGAATAACCCGCTGTTTGCCGAGAATTCGCTCAATAAGATGGGTTGCCTCATGCCAGGTAACATGATCAGACTGCAATGCAACCGTTTCGCCAAGAGGATAACGCCCTGAACCAAGCTCAGCCGCAAATCCGTCAGTAGCAATAACCGTTTCTGCCACACTCACCTCACCTGCGGCCTGCTCCCTGTAGCGAAAATCGGTAAATAACCAGCTTTTTTGTCTGGTAATCAGCAACCTCGCGCTTGAGCCGCTGAAGCCAGTCAACCAACGGATAACAGCAAGATCGGTAACAATAATTGCGTCAAAAGCATGACTCATCATTTTCCTCAAAACCATCCGCAAAGCCTCTTTCCGGTACAACGTACTCTGCTCACTCTCCATATTCTTCTGTACTATAATTCATAAAAATATCGGCTTTGCTCCCCCTGTGAACCATATTCAGGAAAACCTAACCAAGAAGAAGCATTCCAAGAGCTGCTGCACCCATGACCGCCACCGCCATCCAGCCAAGAATGATGATTGGGCGACTTGCGATAAATGTACCCATGACAGATTTTTTTGATACCAGCAGAATAATCACAACCATTAAGGGCACAGCGATAACTCCATTGATAACGGCGCTCCAGAATAATGCCTTCATCGGACTGATTGGAGTATACTGGATAACAAGTCCAAGCAAAACGCTGACGGAAATAATACCATAAAAACCGCGTGCGTCGTTTGCCTTGTTTTCGAGGCCCGAAGTCCAGCCCATAGCCTCAGAAAAAGCGTACGCCCCGGAACCGGCAAGTACCGGCACACCAATCAAACCAACACCGAGAATTCCGACAGCAAACAGCATAAATGCAAAGTCTCCAGCCAGAGGCCTGAGTGCGCTCGCGGCCTGAGCCGCAGTATTTATATCCGTAATTCCTGAGACATTCAATGTAACAGCAGTCGCCAGAATAATAAAATAAGCTGTCACATTAGAATAAAACATACCGCTCCAGGTATCCCACCGGATACGGCGAAGCTCTTCGCCAGCCATACTTGCATTGGATACAAGCGCAACTGCACCCTTTTTTGAGTGCATATCTTCGACCTCTTCAGAGGCCTGCCAAAAAAAGAGGTAAGGACTGATAGTAGTACCAAAAACTCCGACAATAACTGCGGCTGTATCAGAATTCAGGACGAATCGGGGCCAGACTGTACGCTGTAACACCTCTCCCCAAGGGACATGGACAGTAAAGAGAACTGCCGCGTATGCCAGCAGTGAAATGGTCAGCCACTTCAAAAAATTGACATAGCGATGATAGGGGACAAACACCTGAAGTATCACGGTGCCAAACACAAACACGGCTGTCATGATATGACGGTTGAAACCGGTAATAAGCTCCGCAACTTCACCCATTGCCGCAACATCAGCGGCAATATTGAGCGTATTGGCAACCAGCAAAAGGAGCACAACAGCCTGAAGCACAATGGAGGGAAAAGCGATTTTGATATTAGCCGCAAGTCCTTTTCCGGTGACTCGGCCAATACGGGCGCACATGGATTGAATCGCAGCCATCAAAGGAAACGCCAGAGGCATGGTCCAGAGCATATTGAGCCCAAACTGCGCTCCCGCCTGGGAGTAGGTGGCTATGCCGCTTGGATCATCATCAGCGACGCCGGTAATGAGCCCTGGACCAACCCGGGAGAGCGGGTGCTCCTTCAAACGACCCCAAATAAAACGAATTGCACCCACCTGTAATGATTCCGTTGAATGTTCAGTACTAAATCCTGTCGTGCCAAATAATTGAGGGGAAGATACACAAAAATTAACAACATAATTTTTGGCACCAGGAACACCGGAAAAAAATGTAGCTATTTTACTTGCAAATATTTAGGTTTACAAAAGTCTCAACCATTTGCCAACCAGTCAGTTTCATGCCACAAAAGAAGTTACTTCAAAAACTGCTCGCAGGAGAAAATTTTTCACAGGAAGAGATGAACTTCTGCATGAACAGCATAATGGATGCTCATTTTTCAGAGATAGGTATTGCGGCAATGCTTGCCCTGCTGCAAAAAAAAGGAGTGACCCCTGCGGAGGCTGCTGGTGCATACTATAGCCTGATGGCCAAAGCAAGCGTCATCGAACTTGATGACGATGCGGTCGATACCTGCGGTACTGGTGGAGACCATGCAGGTACCTTCAACATCTCGACAACCGCATCAATCATCGCCAACAGTGCCGGAGTGCGCATTGCCAAGCATGGGAACCGTTCGGTCACCAGCAGTTGCGGCAGTGCCGATGTACTTGAGGCACTCGGGTTCACCATTGACCTCCCCCCTGAAGCAACAAAAGAGCTTTTTCAGCAGACTGGTTTTGCCTTTTTGTTTGCTCCCCTCTACCACCCCTCAATGAAAAAAGTGGCCCATATCCGCCGCGAGCTCGGCATCAGGACCATCTTTAATATTCTCGGCCCCCTGATCAATCCGGCAAGGGCAAAACGACAGTTGGTCGGTGTTTTCACACGAGAGCTAATGGAACTCTACGGCGAAGTACTCCTGGAGACCGGTGCCCGCCACGCAATGATTGTCCATGCCATGACCGAAGAGGGCATCGCACTTGACGAACCGAGCCTCAACGGGCCGACGCATATTATCGAAATACAGAATGGAAGTTTCAAACGCTATACCGTTTATCCTGAAGAGTTCGGCCTGGCGCCCCATGCACTTGCTGAAATTCAGGGGGGTGAGCGGGATGACAATGCGCTCATTATCCGCCGGATCCTTGATGGCAGTGCTCCGGCAGCACACCTCGATGCGGCGCTCTTCACCACTGCCATGGCCTGTCACGTCTCCGGAAAAGCGGCCACCATCAACGAGGGCTTTCTCATGGCAAAAAAGGCACTCGAAAGCGGTCAGGCAGAGAACCAATGGCATGAGATTCTGAAAATCAACGCTGAGCTCTCACAGAAGTACCGGCCAGCCATCAACTAAATCCTTACCATTTTTGCCAAAAAACTTGTATACTGTTTGCCTTGTTTTTAAGCCGTAGCGAGAACCATTATGCCCATGAAAGGACGCGACACTCCACACCCTGAAAAGCCCCAAGGCATAACAGAAAAGCTTCTCCAGTCGGGAGTAAGCAGCTCGAGACGGAAAATCATTGAGCAGGCGCTTGAGAATGTCAACAAGCCCGGCTTCAGGATAGAGCCCTCAGCCATCCTGCCGCTCATGAAACCGGTCACCTGGTTTCCGCCCATGTGGGCCTTTGCGTGCGGCGTGGTATCAACCGGCAAAAATATTACGGACAACTGGTCTATTCTCCTCTGGGGTGTTCTTCTTGCCGGGCCGCTCATGTGCGCCATGTCGCAGACCATGAACGACTACTTTGACCGAGAGGTTGATGCCATCAATGAGCCCGAGCGCCCGATTCCGGCAGGCAAAATATCGAAATCGGCCAGTTGGCTCATTACCTTCGCCCTTATTGTGACAGGATTTCTTGTTGCATACACCATTCACCCTTACGTGGTCGTCATTGCTTTTGTAGGGGTACTCATGTCACACGCCTATTCCGGCCCCCCCATCAGGGCCAAGCGAAACGGCTGGTTCGGCAACCTCATTGTCGGGCTTGCCTACGAAGGCGTCGCCTGGCTGACCGGAAGCTTTGCCATTACCCAGGGAGTTCCTTCAGGCAAAACCATTGCCCTTGCCATTATTTTTTCACTCGGAGCGCATGGCATCATGACGCTTAACGACTTCAAATCCGTCGTTGGCGACACCATCCGCAAAGTTGCTTCAATCCCGGTACAGCTTGGAGAGAAAAAAGCGGCCATTCTTGCCGCCATTATTATGGATATTGCACAACTCTCGGCCATCACCATCCTGATTGCTAAAGGCTCCATAACGACCACGGTCATTGCCCTGCTTCTGCTCGTCGCGCAACTTCCCATGCAAAAAATTCTGATAGCAAACCCAAGGGAAAAAGCAGTCTGGTACAATGCTTTCGGTACCCTGCTTTATGTTCTTTCCATGATGGTCTGCGCTGTCGGCATCCGGCCATGAAACAATACTTTTTCGGTTTATAAAACTATTGTTATATTGCAGTTCGTTTTTTTAACACCAATTGATTGCACCATGTCTAAAGTTTGTTTACTGACCGGTAAAAGACCCATATACGGCAACACGGTATCCCATGCGAACAACCACGTTCGCACCCGTTTTGAGCCAAACCTCCACACCAAAAGAGTCTGGATTGAAGAGGAGAAGCGCTTTGCCAAGGTGAAGCTTTCAGCAAAAGCAATGAAGATTATTGCCAAAACCGGCACCGCAGCACTCGCAAAACTGCTGAAGTAAGGCACCTTCAACAGCGGAAAATACCAGGATTTTTCACTCTCTTGCAAAGGCTCAGCCA
This sequence comes from uncultured Chlorobiaceae bacterium, assembly GCA_903838025.1. GTDB lineage: Bacteria > Bacteroidota > Chlorobiia > Chlorobiales > Chlorobiaceae > Chlorobium. Next base: position 7,516 of record CAILXB010000127.1, on the reverse strand, counting down.
TACACCGGTTGAGCTTTTTTTTTGTTTTTTTAAAGAATGGAAAAAAAGATCATTATTTACACCGACGGCGCATGCAGCGGCAATCCCGGCCCGGGCGGATGGGGAGCCGTGTTGATGTATGGCCCTTCAGTCCGTGAAATATCGGGCTACTCACCCGCCACGACCAATAACCGCATGGAGCTCAGCGCGGCAATTGAGGCACTCGAAGCACTCAAGGAACCCTGCAAGGTCGATTTATACAGCGACTCCAGTTACCTCGTCAACGCCATTAATGAAGGGTGGCTGAAACGCTGGACCCTCAATAACTGGAAGACTGCGGCTAAAAAAAGTGTCGAAAATATCGATCTCTGGAAAAAAATCCTGAAGTTGCTTACATTGCACACAATAAACTTCCACAAGGTAAAGGGCCACAGCGACAACCCCTACAACAATCGTTGCGACACGCTGGCCCGTGAGGCCATTAAAAGGAAATCATAACCCGTTGACCCTATGCCGCACGACGCCCTTCCTGAAGCAACACCTGCAAAACGCTCCCTGAAAAAAGGTGCCGGGCTCCTTCTCTCAATGAGCGTTATCGGTACACTCTGCTTTCTCTCGGTCGTACTCTGGATCAACTGGCAAAAACCCCGACTTCAACCCGAGCCGTTGAGTGCAGAGCTTCGGGCGATTATTGACCGCATTCCTGGAAAATCGGATGCACTGATCTACGTCGGCCTCAAAGATATCCGTGAAAGCCGTCTCTGGAAAGAGATCATTCCTGACTCACTGAAGCAAGCCCCACTCTTCAAACCGCAAGAGCGGCTCGGCTCACTTATGAAGGCAGCAAAAATCAACCCTTCTCAGGATCTCGACACCCTGTTGGTCACTTTCAAGCGCCACGGGTATAAAGAACAAAACTTTCTTGCTCTCGCCTGGGGGGGCTCCTTCTCAAAAAAGCTTCCCAAGCCATTTCTTAAAACCCACAGTACAACGGTTGAAAAAATCGGCGGCTATCAATGTTATGCACTCGACAGCACCCTCTGGATTTGCCCGCTCGGAACGAGGCAAATTGCCGTAACCAACAACAAAAAAATGCTCGAAGGGTTCCTTGTCCCTACCGGCAGTTTTTATCAACGCGATTCGCTCACCGCTCGGCTTATCAACAAGGCTGTCTACAAATCGCACCTCTGGTTTGCCCTCCCCTCCGCCGCATGGACCACCGGAGCGTTGCAAAGCCTCACCTCGACAAACCAAGATGTGAAAACCCTCGGAAACCTTAACCGCATCCAGCACCTTGCCCTCTCCGTAAAATTCAAAGACGGAATTGAGGCCCAAAGTGAATGGCTCTATAACAGCCCCAAGGCGGCCTGGTTTGCATCAACATTCCTCTGGGGCGCAGTCCGGCTTTCAGAACTCTCCGGCACAAGAACAGGCGAACCAACGAGACAACTGCTCAAAAAAATCGAGATACAGCAAAATCTTGAATCGGTAATCATTCACGCCAACCTTCCCCTCAAGTTTTTTCAGACGGCAAAACAAAAAAAACAGGCAGAATGATGCGCCTCTCAGGCACGCAGAAATAAGAGCTTTCCCTCCTTCCAGAGCACCCGCAACCGCCCGCCAGCCATAACCATTTTGCCTGGCTGGCTGCCGAGTAAATTGACCAGCTTCTGAAGCGTTTGACCGTCTACCGGCACATCCATATCACGTAACGCCCTTTTGAAAAGCTCTTTCTGCTCAAAAGCGGTGAGCCGCTTCAGAGCTTCGACATCAAGCTTCCCATCAGCCAGAGAGAGCCCTGGTTCCCGTTCACAGAGATTTTCAAAATAAAGCTCAAGAAACTCTTCAAGCTCACCCGCCTGCTCCGACACTCTCTGGAGCGACGGCAGCAATTTATGAGCAAAGCGCTCCTCAATAAGCGGAATAACCCGGTTCCTGATAAAATTGCGGTCATAGTCACTGGCAAAATTGCTCAAGTCACTCCGGCTCGCAATCCCCTTCTCACTGAGGTAGGCAACAATATCCGATTTATGAAAGAGGAGCATGGGGCGAATAATTTTACCATTACGCGCCCTGATTCCCCGCAGCCCAGGCAGGGAGACTCCCCTGAAAAGGTTAAAAAGAATGGTCTCGGCATTATCGTTGACATGATGACCAGTGGCAATTTTTGTATATCCCTTCTGCTCCATCACCTGATCAAAAAAAGTATACCGCAGTATCCGCGCCGTCTCTTCCACCGATTTTTTCCATTCACCGGCAAAGCGCAAAGTGTCAAAGCGCTCAACAAAACACTCCAGACCAAGCAACCGGCAATGATCGCGCACAAAACATTCATCCCGCTCACTCTCTTCGCCACGGAGCTGAAAGTTGCAATGAGCCACCGCAAGCCCGGTATGCAAAAGAGTCCTTGTTGCACAAAAGAGTGAGAGCATGGCCATCGAATCTGGCCCTCCGGAAAGAGCAATGAGAACCCTCTCCCCCTCATCAACCAGCCGCCTTGAGCGAAGCTGGCCGAGAAACTTTTTTTCTAACGCATTCACCCGAATTTGACTGCCCTTAATTTCGTTGCACCACCAGCAAAACGCCCCCTTTCACCCTCTTAAGCTCTTTTTATGTCCAAAATAACCTCCAAAAAGAGCCTTTCTGCCAGTGAATTGTAAAATAAACCGAAAAAAAACTGCAAGGGATATTTCAGGTTTAAGATAAATAATTATCATAAGGGAGCTTATCATAAAATAACCGGCAAGAGACAAAAAAAGATGTTTACTTCCTACGGCTACAGCACCATGATAAAAGTGCTTCTCCTCTGTATGGCAATCAGTGCTGCTGCAATGGTTTTTCCATTCGAAGCTCAAATAGCGCTGCTTTTGATGACCACTGCCTTCCTCCTCTTCACCCTCTATTTTTTCCGCGACCCCAAGCGAATAATTTCCGATGAAAAAAGAATTATTCTGGCACCGGCTGACGGCAAAATACTCCTTGTTGAAAAACAGACCGAAAACGGTTCCACCAAAGCCTCAACGCTGGTCAGTATCTTTATGTCGCCCTTCAACGTCCACGTCAACCGCATACCACTCAGCGGCAAAGTGACCCATCTTCACTATCGCCCTGGTCAGTTTCTCATGGCTTTTGATCCCAAGAGTATGGAGAGCAATGAAAGAATGGAGATCGCCATCAACAACACCGAGATAGAGGTACGCTTCAGTCAGGTATCGGGTTTTTTGGCAAGAAGAATTGTCTGTCAACTGCGAAAGGGTGAAAACGTCACCATCGGCAAACGGTTTGGCATGATCAAGTTCGGCTCAAGGGTAGACCTCGTCCTGCCCGCGTCAGCCACCGTACTGGTAGAGCCTGGCCAAAAAACCCGCGCAGGTGAAACCATCCTCGCCCGCTATTGAGCAAAAGAGCCCCGGCCCCTCTGAAAAGAGTTGGTTAAGGAGGGCATATTGCTTATATAATTGGCAAGTGATGTTGTTTTCATGAATATAAATTTGCAGGGGGATTGGCATGTTTGGAATCGGAAGCATGGAAATATTTGTAATATTTATTGCAATTTTGCTTTTGTTCGGCGCAAAAAAACTTCCTGAGCTTGCAAAAGGTCTTGGAAAAGGAATAAAGGAGTTCAAAAAGGCCCAAAATGAGATCGAGGAGGAGTTTAAATCGACCGCAGATGAAACACCAAAAAAGGAAAAGTCTCCCTCTTCAACCCAAAGCTAAAGTGTGCGAGATTCGGCCATGCTTTTCAGCCTCTATATCAAGAATTTTGCCCTGATTCAGGAGCTGTCGGTTGAGTTCAGCCCTCAATTGACCATCATCACCGGCGAGACCGGCGCAGGCAAGTCCATTCTTGTCGGAGCGCTGAGTCTGGTTCTGGGTGAGCGGGCAAGCAGCGATCTGGTTCGCTCAGGCGCAAACAAGGCTGTTATTGAAGCGGTGCTGCACAATGCCAGCACCGAAAAAATTGACACCCTGCTCAGGGAAGCCAATATTGAACCCGCACAAGAGCTTATTGTGCGCCGTGAACTCTCCTCAAGCGGACAATCACGCTGCTTCATCAACGATACTCCCTGCACCGTCGCGCTCCTCAAACAGGCGGGAGAGCTGCTCATTGACCTGCACGGCCAGCACGAACACCAGTTGCTGCTGCGTGCCGACACCCACGAAACCCTGCTCGACGAGTATGGCGGAACCAACCCGGAAGTGAGCGCCTACAGGGCCTCCCGTTCAGCGCTCCAGCATCTTCAGCAACAGTTGCTCCAACTGAAAAAAGAGGCTGCTGAAATCCGCGACAAAAAAGAGATGCTCGATTTTCAGCTCAACGAGCTCAATGCCCTCGACCTTAAAAGCGACGAAGAGGAGGCGAACGAAACCGAGATAACACTGCTTGAAAACGCCGAAACCCTCTTCACCCTCAGCACCGCGCTCGGCGAGCTACTCTATAACAGCGAGCACTCGGTCTACTCCTCCATCAGCACTGCGCTCCACACCCTCGAAAAACTTGCCGGTATTGACAAACGCTTTGCCATGCACCTTGAGGAAACACGAACCGCAAAAAGCATTGTTGATGAACTTGCCCGATTTAGCCGAAGCTATTCGTCGGATATTGACTTCAATCCCGTCCGGCTTGAATCACTTCGTGAGCGGCAGCTCCTGCTCCAGCGCATCGCCAAAAAATATGTCCGCTCGCTGCCAGAACTGATTACGCTACGCAACCAGCTCGCCGCACGAATTGCCCTTGAAGACAATCTTGAAGAGGAGGTTGCCTGCATTGAGCAGAAGATCGCCTCACAAAAAGCGGAACTCTCACTCCATGCCGCAAAGCTCTCCTGCAAGCGCCAGGAGGCCGCACGCCGCCTTGAAGGGGTCATTCAGGGCCACCTTGCCCATCTCGGCATACCAAATGCCACCTTCATCGTCACCATGAGGCGTGAGGAGCAGAATGACGGAGAGATCTCTCTTGAAGGGAAGAGGTACGCCGCTCTCCCGAACGGCTGCGACCGGATTGAGTTCCTCATTTCCGCCAACCCTGGCGAAAAGCCAAAACCTCTCATCAAAGTGGCATCAGGTGGCGAAATTTCAAGGGTGATGCTCGCCATGAAAAGCGCACTGGCTGAGTCGGCCAAACTGCCGATCCTCATTTTTGATGAGATCGATACCGGCATCAGCGGCCGGGTTGCAGAGGCGGTCGGAAAAAGCCTCAAAAGCCTCTCACGCCTGCACCAAATCATTGCCATCACCCACCTCCCGCAGATTGCCGCCATGGCCGACCTGCACCTCCAGGTACAAAAATCCGTTCAGGATGAGAGAACCGTCACTGAGGTAACCCGCCTCGACCACGAGAGCCGCCTGCGAGCCATCGCCCAGCTCATCAGTGGCAAAAGCATCTCCCCCGCATCGCTCAGCCATGCCTCCGAACTGATTGCCGCCAGTGCAAGCCACTGACGCGCCACCCTGTTTGATGAACCACAATACCCTTCGACTGACCCGCTGGAAACCACACAGAGCAATCCAGAAGTGCAAGGCTCCTCCATTTTTTCTATCTTGCAGCAAAGGCTCAACAACAGAACGGAGGTACACCGATGCCAAAATTGAAAACGAAGGGATTACAATGGCTGAAAGGGTTTCATCTTCTTGCGGTTTCCTGCTGGATCGGGGGGGCTGTATCGTTGATATCACTCTATTTTTTGAAAGCTGGCATTAGCGATGGCCGCGTTTTGTACGGCATAAATCAAAGCCTTCATCATGTTGACATGTCGATTGTTGTCGTTCCCGGAGCCATCGGTTGCCTGCTCACCGGACTCGCCTACTCACTGTTCAGCAACTGGGGCTTCTTCAAACACACCTGGCTGACCGTCAAGTGGGTGGTGACGCTCTCCGCCATCATCTTTGGCACCTTTTTTCTTGGCCCTTGGGAAACAACAATGATGGAAATTTCCGGCAAACTCGGCATGGCATCTCTGGGTGACTCCGCCTACCTCTACAACCAGAAGATGAACCTCTTGTTCGGCACCCTTCAGGTCGTGATACTCATGGTGACGCTCTTTATCTCCATCTTCAAACCCTGGAGAGCGAAAAAAAAGAGCGCGGCAAAGGCTGACTAAACTCTTACTCCAGCTCTTCGAGCAACTCTTTAGCTCTGTTAAAGGGCTATAAAAAAGTCATTATGAGCACTGTTGCCGTAAATGTCTCTTTTCAGAACTCATTACTGAATGAAATTGACAAAACAGCCAAAAAGGAGTATCGAAGCCGTTCAGAGTTGATAAGGGAGGCGGCGAGACTCTATATTCAGCGCCAAAGTCAGTGGAATGATCTGTTTCAGCTTGGCGATACGGTTGCCCGAAAGCAGCAGTTGACGGAGCATGATATTGCAACGGAGATCACAGCTCTCCGTACAAAAAAAGCCAGGCTTTCATGTTTTACGGCTCATGCAGAGGTCATTGTTTTCGGTGACAACCATTTTTACTTGAGCTGCTCTCATGGAGAGGTATCGCGGTTCTTGCTCATGCTGATTTTCTGAAAAGAGGGTTATGAGAACCCGGTATTGACAATTTGCGGTTTTTTCATATATCAGTAAAAACATTCCGTTGCAAACAATTTGTCGGATTTACTCAACTTCGCCTGTAGATTTTCCCAAACCACAAACCGACCATAACCCGGGAGCACCGAGCTCCAGCTCGGCATTTTCTACTGTCGGTCATTACTCCGCCAAATTGAGGAGTGCTTGGCAGAACAGTTTACCCTCGTCCTCAATATTCTGATTTATATTCCATATTTTACGACCACTGATTCCATAATTTATGTTCTCCAATTCCGTAATTTACGACCACTGATTCCATAATTTATGTTCATTCATTCCATATTTTACGCACACAAGTGCTTATGAATAAAGGTTCTCTCTACCCTCGCCTGATTGAAACGCGCATTGCTGAAGCGTTGGCCGATACGCCCGTCGTCCTGGTTGCAGGGCCGCGCCAGGCAGGCAAAACAACCCTGGTTCGGCAGATAGCAATCGAAGGGATGCGCTATCTCACACTTGATGACGAGTTGACGTTACTATCGGCCAAAAATGATCCTGTCGGGATGATTCGCAGCCTTGACTGTGCGATCATTGATGAAATCCAGCGTGCGCCTCAACTACTGCTGGCTATCAAGAAGAGTGTTGATGAGGATAGACGCCCCGGACGCTTCTTGCTGACGGGATCGGCAAACTTGATGGTACTGCCTGCGGTAGCGGATTCCCTGGCTGGTCGTATGGAGACGCTCACCTTGCTGCCGCTGTCGCAAAGCGAGTTGTATGGGAGTAGTGCGAACTGGATCGATGAGGCTTTTGGCGGAAGGCTGCTCAAGGTCACCATGCCCGTGACAGGAGAAGAGTTGGTCGAAGCTGTTATCAGGGGCGGCTATCCTGAAGCGATTTCCCGCACTGACCCACGCAGACGCAGGATGTGGGCGCGCCAGTACATGAATGCCATCATTGAACGCGATGTTCGCGATGTGGCCAGCATCGAAAAGCTCGATCAATTGCCCAGGTTTTTGC
>CAILXB010000126.1 GCA_903838025.1 uncultured Chlorobiaceae bacterium | reverse complement strand
CTGTATTGCTGGACTTGAAAAAAAGAACAAGGTCATCAATCCGCGTGAAAAGCAGATTGTCGCCTATCATGAAGCGGGCCATGCCATTGTGAGCTGGATGATGCCTGAAAACGACCCTGTCCAGAAAATCTCCATCGTCCCAAGAGGAATGAGCGCGCTCGGCTATACCATGAACATACCGCTCGAAGACCGCTATCTCATGACGAAAACCGAGCTGCTTGCCCGTATCTGCGGTCTTCTTGGCGGACGTATCGCCGAGCAGATCATTTTCAATGAGATCTCAACCGGTGCACAGAATGACCTTGAGAAGGTGACCAGCATAGCCTACAACATGGTCATGGTCTACGGCATGAGCGACAAACTCGGCAACCTCTCTTTCTTCGAGAGCAATAATCCCTATTACGGCAGCCCTGGTATCGACAAAAAGTACAGTGAAGAGACCGCCCGTCTTATCGATCGGGAGGTTATGGCTATCGTTGAAGATTCACGCCTCCACGTGATGCATCTTTTAACACTGCACCGCGAAAAGCTCGAAAAGCTTGCCAGCGAACTGCTCTTGAAAGAGATGCTTCAATACGCGCAGATTGAAGAGATTCTTGGAAAACGTGCAGAAGGGCTTTTTCCCGTTCAAGTCGAAGAGGAGGAGGAACTGGCGGAAAATGAACCATCAACCTCTCAGAATAACAGCGATCAGCTCAGCAGAAAGGAACAGATTGAGCTTGAAGAGGCCGTTGCAAGGCTCAGAGAGGTGAGAAACTGAACAAAATGAAATACGCAAAAAAGGCAGGGGGTACCTGCCTTTTTGTTTGAGAGTAATCTGCGATATGTGGGTCCCGAGGGATTCGAACCCCCGACCTACTGGGTGTAAACCAGCCGCTCTAACCAACTGAGCTAGGAACCCAATTCAAGTGGTCACAATTATAACACAATTTACCTGGAATTACAAAAAGAAAAAACGGCACAAAGAGAGCCACTCAAAAACGCTTATTTGTATGCATACTCGAAAAAGCATAACTTCAAGCCAATCATTCACCCGCAAACAGGGTAACTTTTTTTTGTCAAGCTTATGAAATCACTCTCCATCCTCGGCTCTACCGGCTCAATCGGACTCAGCACCCTTGATGTCGTAAGGCAGCACCCGGAGAAATTTTCAATCTCAGGCCTGGCCGCAGGCAAGGATGTTGTCACACTTGCAGAGCAAATCAAGGAGTTTAAGCCCACTGCGGTATCCGTCATGGATGCCGATGCCGCCGTCAAACTGAGGGCACTGCTCGGTGACTATAAGCCTGATATCTTTTATGGTATTGACGGTACCATCGCTGTTGCCACCATCGAAGAGACAAACATGGTTGTTTCAGCCATTGTCGGTGCTGCTGGCCTTATACCAACCGTCAGCGCAATAAAGGCTGGTAAACATATTGCCCTGGCCAACAAGGAGACTCTTGTTGTTGCAGGAGCGCTGGTCTCTGACCTGGTACAAAAACACAAGGTGCAACTCCTGCCGGTCGACAGCGAACACTCGGCAATCTTCCAGTCGCTTCAGGGCCACCGCAGAGAGGATGTCGTGCGGATCATTCTTACCGCATCAGGTGGCCCGTTCCGCAACACCTCGGCGGAAGAGCTGAAACTGGTCGAACTCGAGCAGGCGCTGAAACACCCCCAGTGGACGATGGGAGCCAAAATCACTATCGACTCCGCCACCATGATGAACAAAGGGCTTGAAGTGATTGAAGCGCACTGGCTCTTTTCCATGCCCGCCGAAAAAATCAGCGTCGTGGTGCATCCTCAAAGCATCATTCACTCCATGGTCGAATATATCGACGGCTGCGTCATGGCACAGCTTGGTGCCCCCGACATGCGGGCCCCCATTGCTTATGCCCTCTCCTGGCCCGAACGGTGTGAAAGCGGCATCCAGAGGCTTGACCTCACAAAAATCGGAACGCTCACCTTTGAAGAACCCGATATGGAGCGCTTCCCTGCTCTCCGCCTCGCCTTTGAGGCCCTCAAAGCAGGCAGAACCTGTCCGGCAGTACTCAACGCGGCCAACGAAATTGCCGTAGCCGCCTTCCTCGAAAAAAAAATCAGATTTACGGAGATTGCCGAAACCGTTGACAAAACCATGCAGGCCCACGCGCCATATACTCCTGTTGAACTTGACGACTATCTTCAGGCCGACCGCTGGGCTCGCGACACGGCAAAAAAATTGATTGCATAACCCCCATTTTTCTATCGAACTCAAAGGATCGTTATGGATTTTATAAGCTCACTATTCTTTTTCATTGTTGCCATCTTCATTCTGGTCACCGCACATGAACTTGGCCATTTTCTAACGGCGAAACTCTTCGGCATGAGAGTCGAAAAATTTTATATCGGATTCGACTTTTGGGAGAAGCGACTCTGGAAAAAGCAGATTGGCGACACCGAATATGGCATCGGCCTCTTCCCTCTTGGGGGCTATGTCAAAATTGCAGGCATGATTGATGAGAGCCTTGACACCAACTTTCAGGCCACAGAACCACAACCGTGGGAGTTCAGAGCCAAGCCGGTCTGGCAGCGCCTGATTGTGCTTGCCGGTGGAGTCTTCATGAACTTTATTCTTGCAGCGGCTATCTTTATCGGCATTACGTTTGTACTCGGAGAAGCACGAACCAATGTCACTACACCGGCCTTTGTGGAAAAAGGATCGCTCTTTGAAATCATGGGCATGAAAACTGGTGACCGGCTTTTCTTGACAAATGGCAAAACCGTTGCCAGTTGGGAGGAGGCACTCGATCCGGAACTCTTCATTGCCCCGTCACTCAACTACACCATTCTGCGCGATGGAAAGAGCTTCACTCTGAAAGCTCCGTCAAACATTCTCTCGAAGATCAACGAAACAGAGAGTCTTGGCATACACCCCATCGTAGTGCCACTTATTGACGAAGCGCTGGAAAACATGCCCGCCAGAAAAGCTGGCATACCATCAGGAGGACTCATTACGGCAATCAACGGAAAAACGGTTTCCGACTGGACAGAAGTTGTCGGCATCATCTCCTCCCATGCCTCCAGACCCATCACCATAACCTGGCAATACCTTCAACCGATTCAGGGCCGCACCATAACTCCTGAACTTCTCCGTTCCCAAGGCAAAACGTTTAGTGCCACTGTCATCCCCAACACATCGGGAAAAATCGGCATCTCGCTCAAAACAACCCCTGCAACAGAGCGAAAAAAAGTGGGTATCGCGGGCTCTATTGTCAGCGGCTTCAACCAGACCTGGAAGATGAGCACCATGACCGTCCAGGGATTTGCGAAAATCTTCACCGGCAAAGAGGACTTCCGCAAGTCGGTCGGCGGACCCATCAAGATTGCAAAAATTGCCAGCCAGAGCGCTGAAAAGGGGCCTGTCAGCTTTCTTTATTTTCTGGCCATGCTCTCCATCTCTCTGGCAATCATCAATATCTTGCCGGTTCCGGCACTTGACGGCGGACAATTTGTACTGAATGCTTTTGAAGGAATCATCCGCCGGGAGATCCCTTTTGCAATCAAAATGCGTATCCAGCAGATTGGTATGGCCCTGCTTCTGGCACTCTTTGCATACATTCTTATCAACGATATTTTCAACCCATGAGGCTGACGCCCGAACATCAATGCTCGATAAACTGCGATCCATAAAAGAAAAACATCTCGACCTTGAACAGTTGCTTGCGGACCCTAAAGCGGCAAATGATCAGGCGCGATACAGAAAACTGAATAAAGAGTACAGCGACCTCAAGGAGATTGTTCAAGCCTACGACCTCTACGCCGCAACAAAAACAGAACTCGAAGAGTCACGCAATTTGCTGAAAAACGAGACCGACAAGGAGATGAAAGAGCTCGTACAGGCTGAAATTAGCGAACTGCAGAAAAAACTGCCTGAACTTGAGCAGCAGCTCAAAATACTGCTGCTGCCAAAAGACGAAGCCGACTCACGCAACGTCATTATCGAAATTCGGGCCGGTACCGGCGGAGAGGAGGCTGCGCTGTTTACCGCAGACCTTACAAGAATGTATCAGCGGTATGCCGAGCAGCAGGGCTGGCAATGCGAAACGCTGCACTTCAACGAAAGTTCCGTGCCGGGCGGCTTCCGCGAAATTACCCTCGGTGTCAGTGGCCATGATGTGTATGGCACCATGAAATACGAAAGCGGTGTACACCGGGTTCAGCGCGTGCCCGACACCGAAACACAGGGGCGTATCCACACCTCCGCCGTAAGCGTGGCGGTTCTGCCGGAAGCAGAGGAGGTCGATGTCGAAATCCGCCGCGAAGATCTGCGATTCGATACCTACCGAAGCGGAGGCAAAGGTGGCCAAAACGTCAACAAGGTGGAGACCGCCGTAAGAATCACCCATATACCGACAGGGATTGTTTCTGCCTGTCAGGAGCAGCGATCGCAGCTCCAGAACAAGGAGAGGGCCATGCAGATGCTCCGCACAAAACTCTACGACATTCAGCTCGCCGAACAACAGCAACAAAGGGCCGATCTGCGCCGTTCAATGGTCACAACCGGAGACCGAAGCGCCAAAATCAGAACCTATAACTACCCGCAGTCACGCGTCACGGACCACCGTATCGGCTTTACCAGCCACGCCCTTCCGCAAATTCTGCAAGGCGACCTGCAGGATGTCATCAATGCCCTCAAAATGCATGACCAGGCCGAGCGACTGCAGGCTGAACTTGTATAATCACACCCGCCCCGAAAAGCCCTGCCATTTGAAAAAGAGAGTTTGTCACAAATTCTGCCTATATTTTTTCTATGGTAGGGGCTCAACACTGTATGTGGCACTTCGCCCGAAATGATAACATAGGAATAGACAAGCACAAACGCACATGGAAATGGATGCAACAGGAGTAAGCAAAGGCGACTGGATCTTTCACGGAGAGTTCGAGACTACGACCGCCTATCTTTCTGACCAGAAAAGAATACTGGCCTTCAACCCTTTTTGCCACAGTGTAGAACTCACAGAGACTGAAAATGTCTACAAGTGGCTTTTTCGTGTTACCGATCCGCAGAACAACCCTTTTGACGTCATTTTTTTTGTCGAGCAGAGCGAAGAGCTTCTGGTAGAGCTGCCGGAGCACATTACTTATGAAGAGCCTGAAGAGCTCTCTGATGAGACCATCAAACTCTACACCATAGGCAAAAAGATCCATTGGAAACACTATCCGGTCACCGCACAAATTGAGGACCCCGCGAAGTATCTCTTTGAAGGCAAAGCCTTTGCCGACATGGAGATGCACCCCGTGAAGGAGAACAAAACGAGGGTTCAATTTAATCTGAGAGTTGACGTCCGGTTTGTTCTCTACCCGGCATTCCGCATCGTCCCCGAAAAAATTCTGCACGCCATGACCAATGCAGGCATGTCGATGATTATGCAGAGCGCAACCAACACCATGTTTCACTCCATAACCAAAGACTTCAACAGCTTCAAACAGGCATAACCGTAAAGTGTTGAAAAGTTCAGGAGCGCTCTCCACCCTCTTTCAGGGGCAGCGAGAGCGTAAAAACGGTTCCGCTCTCCGTTGGACAATCAACCGTAAGCGTCCCGCCATGTTTGTTAACAACAATATCGTAGGAGATACTCAACCCAAGTCCGGTACCTTTTCCAGGCTCTTTTGTCGTGAAAAACGGATCAAAAATACGGCTTCTGACCTCAATCGGAATACCTGGTCCGTCATCAGCAATGGCACAGTAGACGTTACTGCTGTCATGCCAGGTATGAATTGTAATTTTTCCGTATGAGTCACTCTCTCTTGATGCTATGGCATGAACCGCATTGACAATCAGATTGAGAAAAACCTGGTTAATCTGCTCGGGATTACAAGGAATTTGCGGAAGTTCCTCAAGTACCATTTCAACATCAGCATATTGATTGTACTCATAACGCGTAATGATAAGCGTATCGCGGATTCCATCATTAATATCAAAAAGTACCCGTTCATCAAGAGCATGGCGAAACGAGAAATTTCTCATGCTTGAGATGATGGCCGTTATTCTCTCAAATCCCCGTTGCGACTCAACAAAGATATCAGAAATGTCCTTGAAAAGTGTCTCGATGGTCAACTCCCTCTCCATCCGATGCATCGTCTGCAACTCTGTGGTGGAACAGCTTCCCTCTTCAAATTTTCTGATAACAAGGCTATACTCTTTCAGCATCTCCTGAAAATCGGAAACAGCATCCTTGAGTGTTGAAAAATTGATCTTGACAAAATTGATGGGATTATTCAGCTCATGGGCAACTCCTGCGGCAAGCAGGCCTATGGAGGCAAGTTTTTCATGCAACATCATCTGCTGATGAGTTTTTTCAAGCTTTTTTGTTCTCTCCTCAACACGCTCTTCAAGTGTCTGGTTCAACCTTCGCAGTTTTTCCTCAACTTGTTTGCGTGCCGTAATATCAAGCACAATACCCCGAACACCTACGGGAACTCCATTCCGGGCAATCCGTGTCGTATAGACCAGCATAGGAAAGAATGTACCATCTTTTCTCTGACCAATGTATTCATGATCGTCAAACGCAATATTTTTCACTCGCCTCTCCATATTCTGCGAGACCCGTTCACGCTCTTCAGAAGCAAAAAGAACCAGACTGTGTACGCCGTTGTGAAGATCTTCCTGAGAATATCCAAATGTTTCAAATCCTATGCGATTGGTATAAGTAATCCACCCCTTGATGTCAATTTCAAAAACAGTCTGCGGCAGAAGATCCGCAAGCTCTTGAAAGCGACGTTCACTTTCAGTCAATGCGTCATGCTCCTGTTTGCTCACAGAAATATCCTGCTTGATGCTGATAAAATGTGTGATCGCCCAAGTAGGATCGATGATGGGAATAATGATAGCTTTCTCCCAATAGAGTTCTCCATTCTTTTTCTTGTTATGAAATTCACCCTGCCAGTTCTTTCCACTGGTAATGATCTCCCATAGCTCCTTGTAGAAGCTTGCGTTCTGTTCTCCGGATTTCAGAACTCTCGGGTTTTTGCCAAGGACTTCGTCCAAAGAATAACCGGTAATTCGACAGAATGCTTTATTGACAAATTCAATATTCCCCTCTTTATCGGTAATAACGATGCTTATTGGACTATTGGTAATCACGACAGAAAACAGGCTTGCCTTCTGGCGACGCTCTGACTCTGTAATCGCTTTTTTGATCGTGACTTCAAACCTGACGCTGTTGACCGGATGAACCAGATACTCGAACGCACCCATAGCAAACACGTCAGCCTCATCACTCTCCGACATTGAAGAAGAAGTTACGACAACCGGCAGATCATGAAAATGATCACGAACGTAAGAGAGAATCTCCAAACTCTTTTTTCCCGGGAGAGAGATATCAAGAATGAGTACATCAATCTTGAGGCTCTTCAATAAATCAGTACCACTCTCCCCATTATCAGCCATCACAACATCATAACCCAGCTTTTTAATGACCAATGAGAGTGAGGTACTTATCGGAAGAGAACCACAAACGACAAGGATCGTAGTTTTTTTTACGGCAGGAAACATAATTCACGCGTTTATTATCAAAAAAACTAAAGAAAAATTCTCAGCCATAACTGTTAAACAAACTTCCGAGAATGCCACCCGCGTAACATCCAACATTAAACAACAAATATTAGTTTGATGTCAGTTATACACATTTTTTTGTATTTTTCACACTACTCTATCCGTGAGAAATACATAAAAGCAGCAGAAAAATATATATACCAAGCAGACTCCAGCGCAAAAAACGAAATTACCCCAAACTCCTGCATGGAAAAGCACACAATAAAAGCAATTATAATGTAAAAAAAATGCGCCCGCAAAAATTAGCAAGTATTTCCTGAGCTGCTTTCGATACACCTTTTGATATTACGGAATTATCAACTCTTCGAAACAGTTACAAGTACTATTGAAAACAACCAAAAGCAATAACCTTTCTGCACTGGAGCCATACATGAGAACAATCGTCTTTACTGGCAAGGGCGGCGTTGGAAAAACCTCCATAGCCGCAGCCACTGCGGTTAAAGCTGCATCAATGGGCTTTAAAACCCTCGTCATCTCAACCGACCCGGCGCACAGCCTGGGTGACTCCTTCGATCTGGAACTTGGCCCCTCTCCCATCAAAATTGCCGACAACCTCTACGGGCAGGAGGTGAGCGTCTACGGTGACTTGACACTGAACTGGGAAATTGTCCGTGCACACTTTGCCCACATCATGGAGGTTCAGGGCATCAAGGGAATCTACGTCGAAGAGATGGGCGTTCTGCCCGGTATGGAGGAGCTCTTCTCCCTCTCCTATATCAAGCGATACAACGAATCCGGCGAGTACGACCTGCTCATTGTCGACTGCGCCCCGACCGGCGAAACCCTCCGCCTGCTCTCCCTGCCTGAAACCTTCGGCTGGATGCTGAAGATGATACGAACCCTCGAAAAGTATGTGGTCAAACCGGTCATACGACCCCTCTCGAAAAAAATCGGCCGTCTCCACGAGCTGGTACCTGAAACCGAGGTCTATGACCAGATTGAGCACCTCTTCTCCTCGGTTGAAGGCATCATCGACCTTTTGTCGGACGGAACAAAAACAACCGTGCGCCTTGTCATGAACCCCGAAAAAATGGTGATCAAAGAGTCGATGCGTGCGCTCACCTACCTCAACCTGTACGGCATCACCGTTGACCAGGTGGTCATCAACCGGGTCTTCATTGATGAAAT
>CAILXB010000125.1 GCA_903838025.1 uncultured Chlorobiaceae bacterium | reverse complement strand
GAAACAAGGCCTCTCTGGAGAACTCCGATATCCGACCAAAGTCGCGCCTCGTGTGGGCGCGTGGATTGAAACATTTCTGCAAATGATTTATGTCCTTTTACCCTACGTCGCGCCTCGTGTGGGCGCGTGGATTGAAACACGGATCCTCCCCTGATTGCATTTGCACTCCCCGTCGCGCCTCGTGTGGGCGCGTGGATTGAAACATCCCTGATTTGACCTGGTCTTTTAGCGCTCCCTGTCGCGCCTCGTGTGGGCGCGTGGATTGAAACCCAAATCGCACATCATGCACCAAATCATATTTTGTCGCGCCTCGTGTGGGCGCGTGGATTGAAACCGGCCCTCGCCCGTCCAACGCTCGCTGAAGAATTGTCGCGCCTCGTGTGGGCGCGTGGATTGAAACGCCGAATATGGTTTTGGAAATGATTGAAATTTGTCGCGCCTCGTGTGGGCGCGTGGATTGAAACAAAAGCTTTATGAGCGTGATGCTCGTGGTGGCACGTCGCGCCTCGTGTGGGCGCGTGGATTGAAACCACATGCGATTAAGACCCTGTTGATAAGTCATAGTCGCGCCTCGTGTGGGCGCGTGGATTGAAACCAGTCGCCAGCAGCTCACGAACCTGCGTTTGGGAGTCGCGCCTCGTGTGGGCGCGTGGATTGAAACTGTCCAGCGGCTTTTTTATTGGTAGCGCTTACGTCGCGCCTCGTGTGGGCGCGTGGATTGAAACTATGACTCATCAATCTTTTGCTGCTGAATGTGAGTCGCGCCTCGTGTGGGCGCGTGGATTGAAACATAATACCGACGGAGTAGGGCGTCCTGCTCTGCCGTCGCGCCCCATGCGGGCGCATGGATTGAAACGGAACAAGCAATCATTAAGCATTGCAGCGACTCTGAACATGATCGCATTCCCCAATAGAAGTGTTGCAAAAAAAACTTTGATCAGCTCTAAAAAGAACTGCATTACTGAAATAAAGAAATAGTTTAACATCTTTTTTCAAAAGGTTATAAAACCAGCAAGACCTTCCATCTTACCCACCAATCTCTGGCCATCACAGGGGCTTATAAAGTTCGTATGCAATTATTAGTCAATGTAGAAAGTTCATTCATATCCCTTTGGCAAGGTCGTACAACTGTTGTGTAATATCTTGCAGCGGCATTGCCTCTATGTCAGCGGCAAGCCGGTAACGCTCTTTTCCGGGATAAACCACAATTTTTCGGGAAGGATTGAGGTCGGCACAGGCGGAATGAAATCCGCGCTCCAGTTTTGGGGTCATGCTGCGTTTTATCTCAATCGCCCATAAATTTCCGTTCGGCCATGAGAGCAGCAAGTCAATCTCAGCGCCCCCTCCGCTTCGGTAAAAAAAACCCTGAACATCATCAGTGGCGGCCATGAGGATATTTTCGATAACAAAACATTCCCAGCTTTGCCCTATGACGGGATGCGAAAAAAGACTCTCCTTGTCGGAAATGGAGAGCAAAGCGTGTAAAAGTCCGCTGTCACGCACAAATACTTTGGGTGACTTTACCAGACGCTTGCCAATATTGCTATGCCATGGAGCCAGACGGCGAACCAGCAATAAATCAACCAGCAAGTCGATATAACCGTTGATGGTTTTAACATCGACACCAAGGTTTCGGGCAAACTGGGCGCTATTGAGCAGTCCACCCTGTTGCCATGCGAGCATGACCCAGAATCTCCGTAACGTTTCGGCGGCAATGCGCGGGCCAAACTGGGGAATATCGCGTTCGAGGTAGGTGCGAATAAAATTCTTTCGCCACTGAAAACTCCCGGAAGAGGTTTCGGCAAGCAGGCTGTCAGGAAAACCGCCTCGAACCCATAAATCGTCGAGTGGTAGCTTACCTGTTTCGAGCACATCAAAAGGGGCAAGCTCCAGATAGGCAATCCGGCCTGCGAGAGTCTCTCCAGATTGTTTGAGCAGGTCAAGGGATGCTGAGCCAAGAAGCAGGTATTGAGCGTTTTTACGGCCTGCACGGCGAGCACTGTCGATAAGACCTCGAAGAAGGGGAAAAAGGGCGGGAAGACGATGCACCTCATCAAGAATCACAAGCCGATCCTGATGGTCAGAGAGATAGAGTTCCGGATGTGCCATTTTGGCCCGATCCTCTTCCGATTCGAGATCAAGATAGAGTGCATTCGGATAGGTGTGGCCTATTTCAAGCGCCAAGGTTGTTTTTCCAACCTGACGAGGCCCAAGCAGTGCCACAGCCGGAAACTGGGCAAGGGCTGCAAGAAGCTTATCGTGAAGAGTTCTGAGAATCATCCTGTCAATTATGGATACTCATTCCATGATTTGCATGGTTAAAGGTAAAAATATACGTTTTTTTCCAAAAACATAATGCGGAACTGATCGCTTTTTGGAAACTATAGTGTACCCCGATTTTTAGACCGCAGTTTAAGTTGTTAAACTTGCCAAAAAAAAGGCCAGTAATGCTGTGTCGAGAGTTTTCAATCATGGTTGCTATATTCAAGGAACTATTTTGAATTGAGAGTGACTGACTATGAAAAATCTGCCCGTAGGAATACAGACCTTCAGTAAGATCATTGAGGGTGATTATCTCTACATCGACAAAACGGAAATTGCCCGTGCATTGATTGAAAAACATCAATACGTTTTTCTGTCGCGTCCACGGCGTTTTGGCAAAAGCCTCTTTCTTGATACGCTGAAAAATATTTTTGAGGGAAGGCGGGAGCTTTTCAGAGGGCTTCTCATTGAGGAACTGTGGAACTGGGAGGTGAAGTATCCCGTCATCAAAATCAGTTTCAGTGGCGGCATTCACTGCCGAGAGAGCCTTTGCAAAAACCTTTTCTATATCCTGAAAGACAATCAGGAACGGCTTGATATTCTCTGCGAGGAGAGAGAGGATCCCAACCAATGTTTTGCAGAATTAATCAAAAAAACGTTTCTGAAATATCAGCAAAAGGTCGTCATTCTCGTTGATGAGTACGACAAGCCTATCCTCGACAATATTGAGCACATACCTGAGGCGCTTACCATCCGTGACGGTATGCGCGATTTTTATACAAAAATCAAGGAGAATGACGAGTATCTGCGCTTTACCTTCCTCACCGGGGTGAGCAAATTCTCCAAGATATCGCTCTTCAGCGGTCTGAATAATCTGGAAGATATCAGCCTCAACCCTGACTATGGTGCCATCTGTGGTTATACCCAGCGAGACGTTGACACTGCTTTTGCTCCCTATCTCGAAGGGGTGGATAGGGAACAGGTCAAGCGATGGTACAACGGCTATAACTTTTTGGGTGACAAAGTTTATAACCCTTACGATATCCTGCTCTTTATCAAGAACCATAAAATGTTCAAAAGCTATTGGTTCGAAACAGGAACGCCGCGCTTTCTGATTGAACTCATCAAAAAGAACAACTATTTTGTCCCCAAACTGAACAGACTGCGAGTTAATGAGTCTCTGGCCAACAGCTTTAACCTTGAAGCGCTCAATCTGGAAACGATTATGTTTCAGACTGGCTATCTGACCATCACGCGCCTGA
Organism: uncultured Chlorobiaceae bacterium; assembly: GCA_903838025.1. Lineage (GTDB taxonomy): Bacteria > Bacteroidota > Chlorobiia > Chlorobiales > Chlorobiaceae > Chlorobium. The sequence goes on along the minus strand of CAILXB010000125.1, from coordinate 10,794 downwards.
TCCAATCGGGTATGGGAGTTGGCTACGAGTTGGGATTTCCCAACAAGGAGGTACAGATCAGTTTTAACGACTATATTTTGCAGTCGATGACCAGCGTTTCGGAAAAAGAGCCGATCCGCTATGAGTTGCTTGATATCATCAATGCCGGAGATGTTGCAAGTCTGGAACCCGTTATCCATCGCCTTTTTGCAAGCATCGCCTACAACAACTTCACCAACAACTCTATCGAGTGCTACGAGGGCTTTTACGCCAGCGTGCTCTATGCCTATTTTGCCAGTCTCGGCCTCGACATCATTGCCGAGGATGTGAGCAACAAGGGGAGAATTGACCTGACGCTGAAAGCCGAGGGAAAAACCTTTTTGTTTGAGTTCAAAGTGAATGACAAGGAGCCCCTTGAGCAAATCAAAAAGATGAAATATTACGAAAAATACGCTGGTGAACGCTATCTGATTGGCATCGTCTTTGACCCCAAGGCAAGAAACGTCAGCAAGTTTGAATGGGAGAAGATCTGATCGCTTTTTGGAAACTTCACAACCCCACCGAAGAACAAAAATGGTTGCTTCCATTCTTCTTGCGGCAAGCTGTGCAGAGAGTATTCAATTATGGATGGCCTCTTTTTTTGTTACCGCGCAAGGCAGGCCCTATTTCTAAACGTTAGAGAGGTCGTGATATGTTCCGTTGCTGGCAGCATCGTTATGGCAAAAGCACCACATACCTTTGCCTTTTGCTGCTGCCTCAAGCCAATCCTGATTCAACGCAGCATAAAGAACAGCATCTCCGTTCCGGTATCGGCTACCATCAAGGTTCTCCTGCATCCAGAGCTGATCGCTTGTGGATGCGGTTTTGATGGTATTTTTTTCGAGATTCCCCTCTCCAGCCCGGAGATCAGATGCGGAAGTCATCACCGTTATCACAAAAAGAAGTAACCCGTATGCTGTTTTCTGTGCGTATTTCATGGCTGCTGCTGTTTAATGGTTCTTGTCAATTATTAACATCCAGAACGTTATGCCTGGTTAATCGAACAACATTGTTCATCAGACACCTTATTCTTGATGACGTAACCAATCTACCGGAAACAACCTTTAGTGACGCTGAAGCCACGCTTAAAAAAGAGTAAAAAATTTAACAAAAACGATTGAACAGCCTGTACACTATCAATGGCTGATACGCCAGGCCAATGAATAATCCCAACTGAAATTATTCGGTTCACCAGACTTGACGACTATTTCATAGCTGTGCCCTGCAAGCAAATGAGCCTGAAAATTTTCTGTATTGTCGATTGAGCTCGAAGAAAAGGCCGAAATGGTTTGGTTGGTGACATCAAATAATTCAAGGTTCATGTTTGGCAGGCCTGTGCGTAACGTAACATCATTGGTAACATTGATATTCCATACTAAAGATGCCGATAATTTTGCATCGGTGGTTGCATGAAATGTATAGGTTGCCGTTTTATTACTGTTTCCATAACCGCCAAAGGCATTATCATAATCAAAGCCGGTTAAGCCAATAGCTCCCGCATTGACGCCACCATCCTCCAGGCTGTTGTGTTCACCAGCAGCGATAATCTGAAAACTGTGAAGCGCATTAACCTGACCCGCACCAAAACGGTCATCCAGACCATTCATGGTTTGATGGCCTGAACTGCGGTAATCGGTGATATCACCTTTTCCAGGACTATTTTTTGTGACCCGATCGGCCCCGGCCATGAGTATCGCTTTGATGGTTTCAGGCCGCTCGGCATTATAAACAGTACCGATACGGGCAATAGTGACAGAACTCCTCGAAAGTTTTAAGGCGCCTTTATGCCCTGTTTCAACCAGCAAGGCAGCAAGAGCGGCAACTTCCGGTACAGCCGCGCTGGTGGTCGCTTCGGGAGCCACAACATCCGGCCGGGTACGTCCTGCTCGATAGACTACGTCAACAGGTTTTGAGCCGTAATCAAACTTGCCACTGGTTCGACCCACAGCAATAACATTATAGGCGCTGCTCAACAGTGCGTTTCCGCCAGCTCCGTTAGACATGGCGACAACTTGAATAAGCTCTTTACTCTGCACCTGTCGATCAACTAAACGTAAAATCATACCCATCTGCGACGTATTATTACCGTTACCCGCCCAGCTTTGGTTGACAATGCGGCTACCCTCAGGAGGTGCTGAAGCCGAAGGGTGGAAAAGGCTTTTCATCCAGGCAGTAGCTTCATAGCTGGTAATAGTACGAATACCATAAGCCATGGAATGATCGCCATAAAAAAGTGAACCTACCAAGGTTGCATGAGCAGAGGGTGATATGCTCGCAGCATCAGGAAAACGAAAAGTTTTGCCTGAAAATTGAATGTTTGTCGTATTCGGTGCATAGGCAGTTGTACCTACTTCAACTTGAATAACGTTTACGCCTGCGCCAGTCGGGACGCTTGCACCCAACAACGCTTTCAGGTCTGCATAGCCGATATCAGTTTTATAATCGGCAAAAGCAGCAGGCATGAACGACAAAAACAAAACAATATACAGCAAGCATTTCTTGGCGCTTTTCATAACATTCTCAATGGTAAAAAACACTGTTTTGCAAAGAGTGAGTTTACCCGGTTGCCTTGAACCGGTAAGGGTTTCAACCGGATACTATAAAGCCCGACCCTGCCGGGTAAACATGAGATGGCATACAAGAGTACAACTTTTCTGCCACTATCCACAAAAATGAGTATATTTAACAAGAGGCTAATGCACTATTTTTCAGGAGGTCGTACCATGAAAATACCATCTTGGGTTGTATTTGTGATGACTCTGCTGATGTTGGCGGGGTGTTCCACGTACTCGGTTGTAACGGACTACGACAGTAGTTTTCCTTTCGGCAGTTATAAAACCTATCATTGGGCTGATGATGGCATTGCAAAAAGCAGCAATAACGTTCTGGCAAATAATCCACTGATTTTAAGACGCATTAAAAGCACCATTGATAAAGAGTTTGCAATAAAGGGGTTCATGCTGAATAATGATGGGCCCGTTGATTTTACCCTGTCTGTTTATGCTGGTGTACAGGATCGCGAGAGCTATAGTCCACCCCCGATTAACTTCTCTTTTTACCACGGTTATCATCATAACAGGTTTGGCCATCAAAGATTTGGTTATTACCGACCTGGTTATAACTGGTTTGGCGTCTATGACCCCTACTGGCCGGGCCCTTACGTAAGTTATTACCAGGAAGGCACGCTGGTCATCGACGTTACTGACGAGAAAAGCGGTGAACTGGCTTGGCGTGGCGTTGCTCAGGGTGTCCTGAAAAATTATGATTCAAGCAAAGAGATGCAGCAAGACATAGATGCTGCCATCGCTAAAATACTTGTAAAGTTTCCGCCGCTTAAATGATACTTTTTCAGAACACTTCAAGTGTGGCTGGTAAAAAGTAGCCTGTACAAATCAAAAAGATGAAAGAAAGTGCTTACGACTCCGCAAAAAGATAGTAACTTCTCAGTGCACCACAATTGAACGGTGTGGGTTTTTACAATAATAAAATGACTTTGGAGAAAACAATGATGAAAAAACAATGGGCGAGGTTTTCAGGTATTCTGGTATCTTTGTTGTTGTGTTCCACTCTTGCTCTGGCAGCAACCGTTGTATCAGGAAGCGGCAAACAAATCAGAGGAAATGCCGGTCGCAACGCTGAAATTAACGGGCAGCTTTTTACGTTGCCGGGTGCTGGCACTATTACCAATATTGAGAGTCAGGGCGCCAGCGGTTTCTGGATTGAAAATGGTGATGGTCGATTAATCATCAATTTTGATTCAATCAACCAAGCAAAAGGGTACAATCTCCCTGCAGGCAAATACAGGGTAATCCCAAATATCAAAGACGGGTATAATAGCTGCTCTGTCAACGTGACGTTTAACTGCCCATAACTCTGGGTTTCAATCAATGTTGGATTAAACTTTAATCCAACATTGACGCTCGTCGGATTTTCGGGCGGCCTGAATCACCTTTTGAATCATGAGGCCATCCAAAAATCCTGCTGCCTCGTCGAGCCTCTTTTCCTGATTTTTGAGCGCCTTAACAATACGGTGAGCAAAAAAGGCAAACCCTACGGCAAAAATACCATGAACAGCAAGGGATGACTGCCTTATTTTTTCCTGTAATACAAGTTCATCCCACGACAGCATCGGTTCAACCAGTTTCCAGCGAGGGGCGTCAATAAGGCTGCGCCCCACTTGTGCGTCATCATTAGTCGCCTCCCACAACCGTCCCGCCCCGTCGAGTCGGATGGTTTTGAGGCTGCCAACCACTTCAAAGGAGAAACTGGTGTAAGCGCCAACAGTGGTAACGTGCATCAAAGACGAGCTTCCGAGAGCAACCGATAAGGGGCCAAACTTCATCATCATGGCAAAGTGATCGTCAGCGGTGACAAGACATGGCTTCCCCGATTTGTCAGGACGAGAGGAGATACTCGTCGCAAGGGTACAGGAGACCTTCGAAATTTCGCCCACAAGAAACCGGTTCATATCAATCAGATGGGAACCGAGTGCACCGAGGGCTCCTCCCCCTTTTTCAGCGTCGCACCACCATGACCAGGGCATGTCGGGGCGGTTACGGGACGCAAGATTGACAACGGCACGCACTTCGTACACTTTGCCAATCTCTCCGCTCTCGATCATCTGTTTCATGCAGCGAACCGATGGATGGAAGCGGAGCTGATGGTCTATGAGCGCAAAACCGGGAGCTGTGGCGGCAACATCCACCATGTCGGCGGCATCCAAAACATTGAGCGCAAAGGGTTTTTCGCAGAGCACACTTTTGCCGCTCTGGAGCACTCCGTTCACCATCTCCCTGTGGAGCCAGGTCGGCGTGGTGACACAGACCAGGTCAAGGTCGCAGTTTAGCATGTCGCGCCAGTCGGCAAAACCCTTCTGGATATCGAACATCTTCATGAACTTCTGGCGATGCGACTCGGTCGGGCTTGAGACGGCTGCAAGCTCCACATCCTCCATCAGCGAAAAGGCCGGGGCCTGAGCAATTCTCGACCAGCCACTTCCAATGAAGCCTATTTTTATTTTTTTTTTCATAGCATGGACATAAAAAAAGGGTGACCGAGATCACCCTTACCAAAAAACATTTTTCTTAGTTTATTACAATTAACCACTTACTCAGGAGCCATTTGCATGTTTTCAGATAATCGAGAACACGATCCGTCGTAACCCCTCCCGCAAGATCTAAATCAGCTTCCAAACAAGGATTGCCCTTCTTGTTAAAAAAAGTCCTCATATACTTGTGCTCAGCATTGAAATCGTTGAGCTTTTGCAACGTTGCCTGTTTAGATGTGAATGTCGTATAAAACTGCAAAGACTCACCGTCATTCTGAATAAACATCCAGGTACGATAACCGTCAATCTTCCAAAGAAGATCTCCATCACGGTCCACTTCTACAGCATAACCTTCATTCTGCATCAATTGCTGTATCTCTCTTAATGTCGTACTGCTGACTATAGTCTGCGCAAGCAGCGCTGAGCTATGCATAAAATAAAACATTACGATAAAAGCAAATACCGACATTGCCCTTACTTTTTCTCTAAAAATTTTCATCATTGTTATTTTTTTATTATTGATGAATTTATTGTAAAAAATAAGACAAAGACAAGGAGAAAACAACTCAACGGGATTTACTTTTCCACAGCCTTTGCAAGTCGGGCTTTTTCGATGTAGGTCTTCTGGATATCGCGTGAAACATTATAAGCCTTTGAGAGGCTGTCGGAGTTCCAGAGCCTTGCGTCGAAGGCCATACAGATATTGCGAAGAAACGGTATGCCCTCTTCGGTTACCCTGACGCTCTTGTCACCCAGAACAACGATACCGTCGTTCTGCATATCTTCGAGGCGATAGAGGGCTATGTCGAGTTCATCAGTGTAGAGCTTGGGATCTTCCCATGAGGTCTGCTGCTTGCACATCAGGTTGAGGATATGACGGCGGAGTACCAGATCTTCATCGGTCAGCAAGTGGCCACGGTGGAGCGGGAAGCGCCCTTCGTTGACGGCCTTGATATAGGAGACGTCATCACGCTCGTTCTGGGCAAATGCGTACCAAGTGTCGCTGATGGAGGATGAGCCGATCGCCAGCATCATCTGTGTGGTGTTTTCGGTATAACCCATGAAGTTACGGTGCAGGGTGCCGTTTTTTGCCGCAATGTAGAGCGCATCACCTTCGATGGCGAAATGGTCCATGCCAATTTCGTGGTAGCCGATGGATTCAAGCATGGCGCTTCCCTTATCGTAGAGCTCCTGCTTGACGTCGCCAACCGGCAAATCCTCCTCCTTGAACTTCCGCTGCCCTTCGTACATGTGCGGATTGTGGCCGTAGGCATAGAATGCAAGACGGTCGGGTTTCAGCTCCATCACCTTCTGGATGGTATCGGTGATGGTGGCCATGGTCTGCTTGGGCAGGCCGTAGACAAGGTCAAAGTTGACTGAGGTAAAGCCGATTTCGCGGGCCAGGTCAACCTTTTCCTTGACCAGTTCGAATGACTGGAGGCGGTTGATCTCCTGCTGCACTATCGGGTCAAAATCCTGTATACCGAAGCTCATGCGGCGGAAGCCGACACTGTAAAGCGCTTCGAGGTGCTCTTTTGAGGTTGACTTGGGGTTGGTCTCAAAGCTGAACATGTAGTTGTCCATCTTGTTGACATCCTTGCAAATTCCATTGATGAGCCTGACAAGATTTTCGGGACTGAAGAATGTTGGGGTGCCGCCGCCGATGTGCAGTTCCTTGACGTTGAGGCGACCGGGAAAAACATCAATATACATCTGCCACTCTTTGAGGAGTGCCTCAATATAAGGTATTTCGTAGGAGTGATCCTGGGTGCGGTGAGCGTTGCAGCCACAGAAGTAACAGTGGTTCTCACAGTAGGGAATGTGAATGTACAGACTGATTCCGGTGGTCTCGTTGCTGTCATTAAAACCTTTGACCATGGCCTCTTTCCACTGCTCCTGGGTAACACCATCGGTGCTCCATGAGGGAATAGTAGGATAACTGGTGTAACGGGGGCCGGGATTGCTGTACTTTACTGCGAGATTAGTTGCCATTGTTATCTTCCTCTACAAGTATTATTTTTTTAAATTAACTCTCGTGAAAATACATAAAACTCGGCAATTTCATAAATCGTTATGCTCATACCCTGTGTGAAATCGTTGCGTGTCAGCGCCACAGGGCTTTCACCCTGGGCTTATGGGATTTCGCCCCGTTAGGGTTTTTTTGGTAAATCTTATTGATATTTTTTTTTATATGAAAGAGACAGGATCAGATAGTAAGGGGGCCGTGGTCGGCATTATCATGGGTTCAGATTCGGATTTTGAGATTATGAGGGAGGCCTCACTGGTTTGTGACGAGTTCGGTATTGCCTCCGAAATCTCGGTAATTTCTGCACACCGGACACCGCATGACCTTGAAGTGTATGCCACGTCAGCCGTTGAGCGCGGCCTGAAGGTCATTATTGCCGGAGCTGGCGGAGCGGCGCATTTGCCGGGCGTTACTGCGGCCATGACCGTTCTGCCGGTCATTGGCGTGCCGATTTTCAGCAAAAAGCTTAACGGTCAAGACTCGCTCTACTCCATCGTGCAGATGCCCTCCGGAATTCCAGTGGCCACCGTAGGCATCGACAATGCCCGGAATGCCGCCCTGCTTGCCGTCCAGATACTTGCTCTCTCTGACGAAGCGCTGATGACGGCCCTCGTTGAGTTCCGCAAAAAACTTGCCGACGCATCCCGCCAGAAAACTGCCAAAATCAGGGAAATACTCCATGCAAAAAGCTGAATTCTGGATAGAGAGCCTCCAACTCCTGCCGCATCCGGAAGGGGGATACTACCGCGAAACCTACCGGAGCGAGGATTCGTACCCCTTCACCGATACCACTCTGTTCAATGGCCCACGCCCTTATGCGACGGCCATCCACTATCTCCTTCAGGGTAAGGAGTGCTCAAAACTGCACAAAATCCATTCCGACGAACTCTGGTTCTTTCATGCCGGTCATCCGCTGAAGGTGCACATTTTTCCAGAGGTTGGGATAGCCTCCAACTTTACGCTTGGCCTTGCGCCCGGGCGGGGACAGGTAGTGCAGGGTGTCGTCCCTAAAGAGAGCTGGTTTGGTGCCTCCCTGGCTACTCCTGAAGAGGAACACTACGCGCTGGTGAGCTGCGTTGTTGCTCCAGGCTTCGATTTTCAGGACTTTGCTTTTGGCGACAGAACTATGCTGCTGCAAAAATTTCCCCGGCACACAAAAATAATTGAGCGGCTCACCTGAAAAAAAGGGCCTGCAATGGCACGCTCTCTGTTACGGAATAGAAAAAAATACCGCCAAAAAAGCTGCATTACAGGAAAAACGGTTAAATAAGATTATAAAGCCCTATGCAATTGCTTTTGGCTTGCAAAAAAAAGAGTATACATTCACCCTTTTCACTGGAAAGGTAAAAACAAGGACATGAATAAAAGGGTTGTGATTGTCGGTGGAGGATTTGCAGGACTGAATGCTGCCAGGATACTTGGCAATAAAAAAGATGTTGAGGTTACCCTCATCGACAGGAAGAACTACCACCTCTTTCAGCCGCTGCTCTATCAGGTTGCCATGGCAGCACTTGGCGAGGGTGATATTGCCGCCCCGCTGCGGAACATGCTGGCAAACTACCAGAACATCACGGTCTTCAAGGGTATTGTGGAGCGCATTGATGTTGAGAATAAAATGGTCATGACCGATTTCAGCGATATTCCTTACGATTATCTGATTCTGGCTTGCGGTGTACAGCACCACTATTTTGGCCACAACGAGTGGGAAGAGTTTGCTCCCGGGCTGAAAACCCTTGCGCAGGCCAAGGAGATTCGCCGCCGGGTGATGGAGGCTTATGAGCGGGCTGAACGGACAACGGATTTTGTTGAACGCAAGAAACTGCTCACCTTTGTCATTGTCGGGGGCGGGCCGACCGGTGTGGAGTTGGCGGGCTCTATTGGCGAAATGAGCCGCTACACCCTCTCGAAATTTTACCGGCACATTGATCCCAAGCTTACCCGCATTTTTATTGTTGAAGCGGCTCCACGCATTCTTGGCTCATTTTCTCCCGATCTTGCCAGCAAGGCGACCCGATCTCTTGAAAAGCTCGGTGTGCAGGTGTGGACCAACAGCATGGTGAGCGAGGTTGATGCCAACGGAGTGCAAATCGGCAATGAACGCATCGAAGCGGCAACGGTGCTCTGGGCTGCCGGTGTTACGGCCATAGAGATTGGCAAAACAATGGATGGAGTAGAGACCGACCGTATCGGACGCATCATTGTCAGCGAAGATCTCAGTATTCCAAATCACCCGGAGATCTTTGTCGGCGGTGACCTTGCGCACTTTGTTGCGGAAAATGGCACTCCCCTGCCGGGGCTTGCGCCTGTTGCCCTGCAGCAGGGTCGGAGCATCGGAAAAAACATTCTGCTTGACCTGAAAACAAAAGCAAGAAAGGCTTTCCGATATCGCGACAAGGGGCAAATGGCCACCATCGGAAAAAACAAGGCCATAGTTGAATTCGGCGGCCTGAAATTTGACGGCATTCTTGCCTGGTTCACCTGGCTGCTGGTGCATATCTACTTTTTAACCAGCTTCCGTCACCGGGTCTTTGTGCTGCTGCAATGGGGATGGTCATACTTCACCTTCAGCTATGGCGCCCGCCTGATTGTGAACCGCGAGTGGCGCTTCTATCCTGAGGCCGATCCTTGCGCTCTTCGGGCAGAGAAGGAGGAGAAGGAGTGACAAAAGCGAGCTCCGCCGGGATGGTCATGGGGCTGCTCCTGGGGAGCTCGTTTGTCGGTATCGCCCTTTACCTCCTCTTTTTTGCCGATCTCTCCCATGCCATAGCAAAGCAGGATATCAAGCTCTATGCCCTGCTGACCGGCGCTTACGGTCTCTGGCGCTTCGTCCGCGTCTGGCTGGCTTGGAAAGAAGCTCAAGAAAATGTTTGAACGCATGGCAATGTCACTGCTCGAAGACCGTTATCATTACCAAAAGAGTCAAAACAGATGTATAGCAACTTATAACGCATTTTTCTTATACTCCATTACAACGACTTAGGCGGTGGTATATTTTGTTATAAAGATAGAAAACAGAGCATGAAAAGAGTGGACGTCAACCCGGAGAGCGAAAAGCAGCTTTTTTTTCACAATTATGCCCGACTTCCCATTGCCGTGACGCATGGCGAAGGGGTCTGGCTGGTCAGCGATGACGGAACCCGGTATCTCGACATGATTTCGGGTATCGGCGTCAATGCCCTCGGCTATGGCGACCAGCGTCTGGTGGATGCCATAAGCGCTCAGGCCGCAAAGCTCATCCACGCCTCCAACCTCTTTATGATGGAGCCGCAGTTTGAACTTGCCGCAAAACTGCTCTCACTTTCAGGGCTCTCAAAGGTCTTTTTTGCCAACAGCGGCACAGAAGCCATTGAGGCGGCCATCAAGATTGCCCGGAAATGGGCTGGTCAGTCGGGCAATCAGGAGAAAAAAGAGGTGCTCTCACTGAGCAACTGCTTTCATGGCCGCACCTACGGTGCCCTGTCGCTGACAGCAAAAGCACAATACAGCGACGGTTTCGATCCGCTCCTTCCCGGCACAGGCAGGATTGCCTTCAACGATATTGCTGACCTTGAAGCACAGGTTTCAAAGGATACTGCGGCAGTTTTTATTGAGGTGGTTCAGGGCGAGGGTGGCATTCACCGTGTGTCGCAGCCCTTTATTGACCGGCTGAAAGAGCTTAGGGAACAGTACAACTTCCTCATCATCGCTGATGAAATTCAGTCGG
>CAILXB010000124.1 GCA_903838025.1 uncultured Chlorobiaceae bacterium | reverse complement strand
TGACTGATTGGCAAAAACGCATTACGATTAATGCCGAAGAGTGTGGTGGACGACCATGCAAACGGGGATGCGTATACGGGTAATCGATATCCTTGACCTGTTGGCGAATGGTCTCAGCCTACAGAAATACTTGAGGAACTGCCAGATCTTGAAAAGGAGGATAGGGCATAGCATTGAAGAGCAAAAGTCTCAATTCACAGTCAAAACTGTAGAGAGCAACAACATCCTCGAAACGGATGTTCGGTTTAAAAAGATGATTGACTTTATCCGCCTGCATTGGCCACCAATAACCCGCAAGCCGATAATAACTGATGTTGTTGAGATAATGTTCAGCAAGAGACTCATCTCCTGCGAGCAAGCCTCTTGACTTCAATAACTGAATCTGATCTTTAACCGGAATGGCTTGCTTGTGATAATTCATAACCATAAATAAAAAAAGGCCTCACAGATTAAGGAACCCGTGAGGCCTAAGCAAAAGACTTACCCTGGTACGCTGTTCTTACGGGAAGCGTGATAAGTTCAAATGCTGGTTGACTGCCAAACCCGAAACATGTTACTCCTGACAAAACTCTGATGCATAAATAATTACCAAAATCTTTCTATGTTATAGTCATCAAAAATCTTGTCAATAGAGACCAGAGTATAGTTTTCAACGATTGATTGACATGCTATCATTCTGTCAAAAGGGTCTTTGTGAATAAAAGGAAGTTCTTTCAAGCAGACTAAATGTTCTTTTTTACGTTCAAGATGCTCATGTTCAGTTTTTTCGACTCATCAAACAGTAATTCGAAAGGAATGTCCAAGGCAAGTTTTGATAAACTCAGTTTGATCGATATTTCCCAAAAACTGGCGATACTAATAAAAACGTCATTGTTTGAATTTGCAATGGTTTCTCTGGCTTTTTCGGATAAGTTACTATCATTACTGAAAAACCAAAGTAATGCGTGTGTATCCACGATTATCTTCATTCCATATATTCCCCGAAGTCTTCAAGAGGCTCATCAAAATCATCTTTGATATGTATTTTCCCTTTCAAAGTACCAACCTTTCTTGATGGCCTTTCTTTTACCGTCGTTTCATTGATGATGATGATTTCAAACGAATCTTCGATACAAGGAATATCCTCTTCAAGAATAATACTTCTCGGTGACAGCAATCGCCCTTTTGTAATGATTGCGTGTTGCATTTAATCTCCTGTAAGCCTAATTTTTATTCTGAGATATTTTTTATACTGGATACTTTCAGTTCTTGATCTTTATTCGTCCTCTCGCACTCTTTTCACTTTTCCACAATACACTCTCTTAAGGCTATTCCGCATAATCGACCCGTGACCCCAGAAAACAGAACAACTTAAAACTGCAAGGATATAAGCAGAGCTTTTACTGCATAGGGAATACCTGCGCGGCAATACGTCAAAACTAATGTATAAATATTTTTGGGGAAAATGAAAAACTGTAGTGCCCAATATTGCCTTGGGCCCCACAAAGTACAGGGTAACAAACAGGCAAAGTTTGCAAAACACATTTTTGTCTATAACTACCGGATTTTCGACCGATATGACCGGCCTGTTGCCAGTTTGGCCGTGCTGGCGGATACACACAAGAAATGGAAACCCACCTCTTATGGCTTTACCGTGCTGGGCTGCAAACTCTCTCTTGAGTTTCCGGTTGCCAAGCTGACCGATTACGAAGAGCGTCTTGATGAGCTGCTCGAATCAGATAACGCTTTTGGATGGATTACGGCAGCTCATATCCTG
>CAILXB010000123.1 GCA_903838025.1 uncultured Chlorobiaceae bacterium | reverse complement strand
TTGGCAAACCTCCCCGAAGCAAGGCTAAATAAGAGGACTTTTCCCTCCGGGGAAAAAGAGCGGCCCGTTCAATTCCGCAAGGAGAGTTCTCGGGTAAGCCGCATCAGATAAATGGCTGCAACCTTACCCGGGGTTCCCGGGTAAGGCACAGAATTCGGCTTATAGCTTTCGGTTTCAGTTTTTTTTCCCTCAGTCAAGAAGCTGAATACGCCGAATCGCTTCGTCGAGCACAGCATCCTCCTTGGCAAAGCAAAAACGAACCATCTTCTCCCCTCTCGTGTCGTGATAATTCTGTCTTTTCGAGCGTTCAGCGAGAAATCTTGATTATCGTGCTGTAAGATTTCTCCTCACTTCGTTCGTCGAAATAACAAGAGCTTGAGTCATGAGCACTTTGGCTTTTTTATTACGGAATCAATTACTATGGAGCGCTGATCGGAAGAGTATCGTTGAATTTTAATCAATTTTTAAGGTTCTTTTCAGACTCTTTTAAGCCATAAAAAGTATCTTTTGCGAATAGAAGTAATGACGACTTTAACGATGTTGAACCATGTGGAAATCTATTCTTGTACAACGAACATTACCGCTGACCATATCTTATCTCCTTCTGATTATTGCAGCAATATCACTTGACTATATCCTGCATGTTGCTCATCTTGTGTGGATAGGGCGATATCTTGGAATTGCCGGAACTCTCTTTTTTGCACTCTCCTTTGGCTATTCTGCCCGAAAAAAAAAGGTTTTCAAAAACGGTGCACTCAAATTTTTTCTCAAACTCCACTGTAATACCGGCTGGATAGGTACCCTGATGATCATTGTCCATTCAGGAATCCATTTCAACGCAATTTTACCCTGGGCGGCAACCTTTCTGATGATGGTGGTAACCGCCAGTGGCCATGTTGGGCAATATTTGCTCAAAAAGGTCAAGGAAGAGGTAAAAATGAATATGAAACAACTGGGAATCAATGCCACCGTAGACGAGGAGATGGAACAGCAACACTACTGGGACAGCCTGACCATCAAAACTCTCGAACAATGGAGAATGGTGCATAAGCCGATGGTTTCACTGTTACTCGCCTTAACCGTGACACATATCTTCTCTATACTTTTCTTCTGGAACTGGAAATAATAGCCTGATGAAATCGCTCTATACCTTTATCGCCTCTCTCATCATTCTTGCAGCACTTGCCATAACATTTCCCGATGTGCTGCTCGACCCCGGCACCCTGATGAAGGGCCATCATGCACTGAAAAGAGAGTGCCTGAGCTGCCACACTCCATTTCAAGGGGTGACGTCGGTACAATGCGTCACCTGTCACAAAGAGGGCTCCATCGGCATTAAAAATGTCGCCGGAGCCTCTCTTCCAAAAGATTCATCGAAGGTTCTTTTTCACAAAGGACTTTCTGCCAACTCATGTATAGAGTGCCACACTGACCACAAGGGAGCTGAGGCATCAAAAGCAATCAAAACCTTCAAGCATGAATCGCTGACACTCTCGCTCCAAAAAAGCTGTGCCGCCTGCCACAAAAATCAAAAACCGGCTGACAACCTGCATCGCTATGCAACGGGAAATTGCAGCGAGTGCCATAGCATAAAAGAGTGGAAGCCCGCATCATTTGATCACAAACGGCTTGCAGCATCAATCCAAAAAAATTGCATCACTTGCCATAAAACCGACCAGCCAAATGACCGGCTTCACAGTGATACGACGGCATCCTGCGCAGAATGCCACAGCACCAACCGATGGGAGCCTGCAACATTTGACCACAAAAAGTTTGCCGCTTCAGGAAAGCAGTGCATCAGTTGCCACAAGGCTGACCAGCCCAATGACCGACTGCACAGAGAGGTAACGGCATCCTGCGCAGAATGCCACAATACGACAAAATGGAAGCCCGCAACATTCAACCATGACCGCTATTTCAGGCTCGACCGTGATCATCAGGCAAGCTGCAAAACCTGCCACACCAATCCCGGCAATTACAAACAGTATACCTGCTACGGCTGCCACGAGCACACGCCATCAAATATGGCGGCGGTGCATCGTGAAGAGGGTATTTATAACTACCAGAACTGCATTAAATGCCACCGCAATGGAAGCAGGGAGAGCGAACGAGGTCATGGCGGAGAAGATGACGATTAGGCGGGCTAAAAGCTGACCGCTGTTCCCCTTGAAGCCTGGTTTTTCATCAGCTCCATCCAACCGGAACCCGACTTTTTTTCAGCCAGAGCCACAACAAGATGCTGTGGCTCAAGGCCAAGGTCAAGATTTCTTCCCAGCCCCTGCACGCACGAGGGGCAGTTGGTCAATACAACCGCCTTTTTTCTTCCATGCAGAAGCTCCACAATGGCCTCCCTTTTGCGGTGAAGCATAGAATCAGTAATATCAGGACGCGACAGGGCCAGCGTACCAGCCTCTGAACAGCAGTGCGGTACCGCAGTCACTCGGCCAAATCCACCTATATGGTGCAGGGTTTCACTCGCATGACCGGAAAGCGAATCATGACACGGAGCATGGTAAAGGTAATCGCCCTCCCCTTCAAGCCTCAACCCTTTGCCAAGGGCAAAGGCAGCAATATCGACGATCTTTCCACCAAATACCCTGCCAGTTTCAATCGCATCAAGCCCCTCCATGCAGGTACCGCACGTCACTACACAGGCATCAAAATCGAGATAGGAGAACATCTCCCTGATCTGGCTGAAGAGCACGGTATTACGCAGCACAATACTCGAATAGTGGTCGCTCTTTGCATTGACATGTGCCGGAAAACCGCAGCAGAGAAAGGGAGGCGGAAGCACCACCCTCAAACCAAGCTCAAGGAGCAGATGAAGTGCCGCCATAGAAATGGTAGAGTTCAGCCGCTCGGAACCACATCCTGGGAAATAAAAAATATTACCAACCACCTCTCCGGCAGGCTCGAAAACAAGCACCTGATCAGGGCCACACTCCGGCAAAAAATCACGCAGGGTAGCTTCAGGCACCGGCGGCACCGCAGAGCGGAGGAGACGAAGCGGATAGAGTGCCGAAGCATCATTTTCAGGCTGCAGCGGCCCCGTCAGCTTGTTGCCCGCCCGCTGAACGGCCCCGCCTACACGCAGCACAGCACGGCGAAAAAGTGCATTAAAGGCGGGTGAACGGCTTTCAAGATAGCGCAAGGTCAACTCCGTGACCGGTGACGTGTGCTTGAAGCCCCACTCCGAAAGAATTTCACGCTCAAGCACAGAAACCTCCCCGCTGTCGATATCGACCGGGCAGGGTTTGAGACATTTGTGACAGATGGTACAGTGGTCGGCCACCTCTTCAAGCCACTTCAGCAGGGCAAAATCGGTCGTACGCTCACGCTGGGCATCAAAAAGAAGCGCTTCAATCAGCGAGCCAATCGCAAGATTCTTGTTGCGTGGATGATAGAACATCCCCCGCGAGGGATAGTAGACACAGCACTCCGTCTTGCACTTGCCGCACCGGATACAGTAATCGACCTTTTTTGACAGCTCCTCAATCTGGGCTCGCCTGAGAATATGCGCCTCAAGCTCAAGACGATTGAATGAGGGGGTAAAAATAGAGTCAAGGACATTATAATCATCAAGCTTGCCAGGGTTCATGATCCCTTTCGGATCAACCCGGCGACGGTAGCGCGACAGCTCTTCAACAATTGCTGGATCGAGATATTTCAGCTTGGTGACGCCGATACCATGCTCACCCGACACCACACCGCCAAGAGAGACCACCTTTGCCATAACATGGTCGATCACCTTGTCGGCCCGTTCCAGCATCGGCCGGTCGTTGGAGAGTACCGGCACATTGACGTGGACATTACCGTCACCGGCATGCATGTGTGTCGCCAGCACAATACGGCGATCGCGAATAGAGTGGAACGCACCATCAAGGGCGGCCTCCATGTCAGGATACCCCTGAACAAGCACACCAAGCTCACTGCGGAGCTCATACACAACCGCAAGCGAACGGAGCGACTCTTCCGGTTCAACATCAATCTTTCCGCTAAACATACGGCAAAGCTCAACTCCTGCAGGAATCTTTGAAGCAAACTGTCCGCCATCTCCGCTTACCGTTGATGTTTCAATAAGATCACGTGCACGCTCCACAAAGCGACTCTGGGCATAACGCTCCTCCTCAATATTGAGCCTGTCAATAAAGCGGGCGAACTCGGCCAGCGCCTCAAGTGGAATAACAATATCCTCGTTGAGCTTGAACGCATTGGTTCTCCTGGCAATAGCACCAAGCTTTTTACGGTCAGCCCAAAAGCGAATCGCCTCAGCATTATCTCTGGCCAAAAACATCAGAGTGTTGGGATGGGGCTCAAGCAGCCTCTCCACCCGCTCCACACCGCTCTGCACCTCTGCTGCACTGTTGCCGGCAATATCAATCAGCAGCACCGCTTTCGGCGTCTGGGCACGAGGAGCCTTCACCTTGTAGTCGATGGCACGGATATACTCATCATCAAAATGCTCCAACGCAAGCAGCGCCTCACGATTTTCGGAATGGAGCGGAAAAATTTTTGAAAGCTCAAGAATTACCCGGCTGGCCTCATCCATATCAGGCCCGAAAAACTCAAGGCAAAGCGTTCGTTTTTCAGGATACTTAGGATAAAGGACAAAAAGAGCCGAGGTAATCACCCCGTCAGTCCCCTCTTTCTGAAGGCCCGGCACCCCCCCCAGCGCCTTGTTGGTAATATCCTTCCAAAGCCCTTTTTTACGAATATCGGTGCCCGACAACTCAATGCGATCAAGTCTTTTACCCGACTGATTCCATACCTCAAAAAGAACCGTGTCCTCATGCATGATTTTCCGCAACTGGTGATCAGCACGCTTTACTGTCCAGTTTTCACCCGAAGGCATCGCCATACGCCACTCAAGCAGGTTGTCGATACAGGTACCCCAGCGGACAGCCATCTTACCCCCCGCATTTTCGGCAATATTCCCCCCGACCGTACAGGCCCATTCACTGGTTGGGTCAGTCGCAAACACCAGACCATGCTCATCAGCCTCCTCCATTGCGCGCTCAGTAATCACTCCCGCTTCAAGCTCAAGCACTGAAGCCTGCGATATCTGACCATTTTCCAGTTGAAAATCGCGCACCGAAATACCCCGGACGCGGTTAAGCTTTTCCGTATTGATAATCACACACCTCGACCGCAACGGAACAGCGCCGCCCGTCAGCCCCGTACCGGCACCCCTCGGAATAATGTTAAGCCCGAGTGCCGCAATCGCAGTAATAAGTGGCGCAACCTGCGATTCCTGGTCAGGCGTCACCACCGCCGAGGGGAGGTGAAGTCGCCAGTCGGTAGCGTCGGTTGCATGAGCAACAAGGGAAAAGGGATCAAAGAGAACATTTTTCACCCCCACAATAGCGCCAAGCTCGCGTTTCATTCGGCGCCGTAGTTCAGGCGTCTTCTCAACAGCCGAACGAAAGCGCTCGAGCTGCTCACGCACCGCACCCACAATAGAGGAGACCCTCGCCTCCCCGTTTCCCATATCAGCAATAGTATCAAGCTCAGCAAAAGCCCTCTCAAAAAGGCGGCGGCGGCGGGCCAAAGAGTTCACCAGCTCCTGAAAAAGATAGGGGTTACGGCGATGAATAAGAATTTCGCCGATAATACCCATGAGCAGCCGGGCTGACCTTCCGGTAACCCGCAAATCGCGCAGCTCATCAAGCATCTGTACAATATCGGGGCCCAACAGGAACGATATTGCCTGCCGATCACCAGCAGAAGTATAATTAAATGGAATCTCACGTGGAGCATTCGCCGCAAGCTTAGCGACTTCGGGGAGTGTAGTCAACGTCATAACTTTTAAAACAGTTTCAATCCTTCAGTGCACAGCCTTCAACATGGGGGCTCTGCTGTTTTTTTTATGCAAAGTACAACTATTTTCAATGCCAACTCAAAAAAGGAATACCAAAAGAGCCCGACAATGTCAAGCACTTTTGGTACAAGGTAACAAACCATTTTTTAAACGCCCGCACAGCAGGAACCCGAGCGACGTGACAGCTCCTTTATTTTTTCAAAAACGTGAGCAGCTCCGTACGGAATGCGCTCAATGCTTCATACTCCCTTGGGCCAAAATTCTTGTGTGTATGATCGGCTGTCCATTCACACAAGAAACTCTTGACTTCAGAACCGCCGATGGTATTTCCTTTTTCCAGTGTAATGTAACGGAACTCTCCGTTTTTTCTGACAAGGGCTGCATGATAGTTCAGTGGCTCGTAGAGAGGTTCGGGAAACGACATCAACACCACATCAAAATCAGCATAGTGTTCGGGGACAATTTTTATACCGTCAGCGTAAGTTTTACCAAGGGATTCTTCAACTATTTTCATAAACGTGACGGTATTGCCAGCGAAGAGGTCGTTAAAGAAAAGTGCCCCGTTACCAGAAAAAAGAATCCCGGGAATAAGCCCATGATGAAGATTGTAAAGCTTTTTATTAAAATCAGTTGATGAGCTTGCCTCAACATTTGCAGCCCGGAGCACTGCCTGACTGGGCAAAAAAAGCGGGCTGATAGCAAAAAAAAGTAGAACGGGTATGAGGCTTTTCCGATATATTTGGAGGTGCTTCATCGCTGAAAAATTTTAAGGTTTATCACTTCCTAATCGTAAGTATAAGCATAATGGCGCAGGAAGCAAAACAAGAGTACTCTCGCCGTTACGGCCCACTGATGTTTTGCTGAAAGGTGCATAGTGGTCGCGTTGTCGCTCCTTATTTTCATCCTGCGGAATATTTCTTTTTTTCCAGGAGGGCCACTGATTATATCGCTGCGAGGTGGTGTTGATGACTTGAAGCGACTTCGGTGCCGGGAGGGAGCTGGCTGATGCAGTTGCCGGAATTGCTGAATAATAAAGTCTGG
>CAILXB010000122.1 GCA_903838025.1 uncultured Chlorobiaceae bacterium | reverse complement strand
GGTAAACTAAATATTAAAGCATTGGGAATGAAAGAGGTTATCGATACAGTAGGTCGCCGTAAAACCTCGGTGGCTCGAGCTTTTATGATTCCGGGAAAAGGCCGGGTTATTGTCAACAAGCTGCCGATTGAAGAGTATTTCAAGGATGAATTCAAACGCCAGCAAGCCCTTCGCCCACTCGTCATTACCGAAAGAGCCGAAGAGTTTGATATCAAAATCAACGTTCAGGGAGGCGGTGTCAGCGGTCAGTCAGGTGCAGTAAGCCTTGCAATTGCCCGTGCCCTTACCGAGTTTGATGAAGCTGCCCGTGCCATTCTTAAAACAGAGAGGCTGCTTACCAGAGATCCCCGTATGGTTGAACGTAAAAAATTCGGACGCAAAAAGGCCCGCAAACGTTTCCAGTTCTCAAAACGTTAATCCTGTGGTGCTCTTGTCGCGTTTATTGTATTTCAGAACACAACTTCGCATACCATGCCATTCTGAACATTCCTGTCAGATGAAGTTTTCCGGAAGTGTCCGACGCCCTGCGCCGGATACCGGATGGCAGAAGCATGGTAGAGGAACAACTTAATCACAAAAAAGCACACATGTCACATTTTCAGCTTGAAGAGATGCTCCGCGCAGGAGTCCACTTTGGTCACCTTGCACGCCGCTGGTGCCCAAAAATGAAGCCGTATATTTTCATGGAAAAAAACGGCGTTCATATTATTGATCTCCAGAAAACCGTTGTTCTTGCCGATGAAGCACTCAAGGCACTTGAGGCTATCGCGCAGACCGGCAAAGAAATCATGTTTGTCGGTACCAAAAAACAGGCCAAACACATTATTGCCGAGCAGGCAGAGCGTGCCGGAATGCCCTATGTCTGTGAGCGCTGGCTGGGCGGTATGCTCACCAACTTCCAGACTATCCGCCAGAGTATCAGACGCATGAACTCCATTGACCGGATGGCCACTGACGGCACTTATGATATGATTACCAAAAAAGAGCGTCTCATGCTTGGGCGTGAGAAAGAGAAGCTCATGAGAATTCTTGGAGGTATTGCCACCATGACAAGGCTTCCAGCCGCACTCTTTATCGTTGACATCAAAAAAGAGCATATCGCCATCAAGGAGGCCCGTTCACTTGGTATCCCCATTATTGCGATGGTTGATACAAACTGTGACCCTGAACTGGTTGATTATGTCATACCGGCAAATGACGATGCCATTCGTTCTATTCAGCTTATGGTCAAGGCTGTTGCCGATACGGTTATCAAGGCACGCGAACTGAAGGTTGAGCATGAGGTTCTTGCCGAGATGGATGAGGTCGAAGTGGATGCCGATAACGAACTGGAAGAGATCAGCGAATAATCATTGTTTATAATCAACAAGAGAAAATAGTAAAAGTTACATGAGCCAGACTTCAGCAAAAGATGTAAAAAATCTTCGTGATATAACAGGTGCAGGGATGATGGACTGCAAAAAAGCCCTTGATGAAACAGGTGGTGATATTGAGCAGGCGATCGATTATCTGCGCAAAAAAGGTGCAGCC
>CAILXB010000121.1 GCA_903838025.1 uncultured Chlorobiaceae bacterium | reverse complement strand
GAACCAGCTCCGAAACTCTTGATATCTTTGGCGCCGATGTTCGAGGTCATGATGATGACGGTATTGCGGAAATCAACTTTCCGTCCCATACCATCAGTCAACACGCCTTCATCAAGCACCTGAAGCAAAATATTGAAGACATCGGGGTGCGCTTTTTCGATTTCATCAATAAGAACGACCGAATAGGGCTTGCGACGCACTTTTTCGGTCAATTGACCACCCTCTTCATAGCCGACATAGCCGGGAGGGGCACCAACAAGACGGCTGACGGAGAACTTCTCCATATACTCGCTCATGTCGGCGCGAATCAGAGCATCTTCGGTATCAAACATATAGCGGGTGAGCGCCTTGGCAAGCTCTGTCTTGCCGACACCGGTGGGGCCGAGAAAAATAAAGGAACCGATCGGACGCGAAGGATCTTTGAGCCCTGCACGAGTCCGCTGGATAGCCTTGGTGATCTTTTTTATGGCCTCATCCTGACCAATCACCTCTTTGGTCAAATCTGCCTCCATGGAGAGCAGCTTTTTCGATTCCGATTGAGCGACCCTCGCTACCGGAATACCGGTCATCATGGCAATAACGGAGGTAATATCGGCCTCGGTAACATCGTACACGCTTTCGGCGGCCCGGTCTTCCCACTCCTGCTTGGCCAGATCAAGCGCATCAATTAGATGTTTCTCCTTGTCGCGAAGCTTGGCAGCCTCTTCAAAATTCTGCATCTTCACCACCTGGTTTTTCTCTGTCTTGACCTCCTCAATGGATTTTTCAAGTTCCAGAATCTCCTGCGGCACATGAATATTGCTTAAATGCACCCTTGCGCCAGCTTCATCCATCACATCAATGGCTTTGTCGGGCAAAAAGCGGTCGGTAATATAGCGCTCGGAGAGCTTGACCGCTTTTTCGATGGCATCACCTGAATAGTTGACATGATGATGCACTTCATACTTCGACTTGATGTTGTTGAGAATCTGGATGGTCTCATCAACCGAAGTGGGCTCGACCATGATTTTCTGGAACCTGCGGTCGAGGGCACCATCTTTTTCTATAAACTGACGGTATTCATCAAGTGTTGTGGCTCCGATACACTGGAGTTCACCACGCGCCAATGCTGGCTTGAAGATGTTGCTTGCATCAAGCGAACCCGAAGCACCGCCTGCACCAACAATGGTATGCAGCTCGTCGATAAACAAAATCACATCGCGCGACCGCTCCAGCTCGTTCATAAGTGCTTTCATACGCTCTTCAAACTGTCCACGGTATTTGGTACCGGCAACAAGTGCGGCCAAATCGAGGGCTACCACCCGCTTGTCGTATAAAACCCGCGACACCTTGCGCTGCACAATTTTAAGAGCAAGACCTTCAGCAATGGCCGTCTTGCCTACGCCGGGCTCACCAATCAGCACCGGATTGTTCTTTTTGCGGCGGCTCAACACTTGGGCAACACGCTCAATCTCTTTTTCACGACCGATGATCGGGTCAAGCTTGTCGTCGATGGCCAGACGGGTAAGGTCACGGCCAAAGTTGTCGAGCACGGGAGTCTTTGTTCTCTCGCCCTTTTTCGCTTCGGGCCTTCTTGGCTGCCGTTCAGGGCCTCCTGACGAAAATGCTCCCTCCATTGGAGGCTCCTCCGATTCACTCCTGCTGCTGGTGATACTCAAGAGCTCATCGCGGACGAGCTCGTAGGTCACTCCAAACTGTTCAAGAATCTGGGCGGCGATGTTGTCGTCACCTTTCATGATGGAGAGCAGCAGATGCTCGGTACCAATCACATTCGACTTGCAGATTTTTGCTTCGAGATAGGTAATTTTCAGCACCTTCTCCGCCTGCTTGGTAAGGGGAACATTGCCCATCTGCGCTTCAGCAACCCGTGAATGGGTGCTCTCCTCAATTTTCAGCTTGAGGCCGAAAAGATCTATTTTAAGATTTTTCAGTATTCTGGCACCAATACCCTCACCCTCTTTTATAAGACCAAGGAGAAGATGCTCCGTCCCGATATAGTCATGACCCAACCGGAGAGCTTCCTCACGGCTGAGACGGATAACGTCCTGTACTCTGTTTGAAAAATTTCCTTCCATTCTGGCCCCTGTCAATAAAATTGTTGTGAATACCCCGTCTCATCACCTCCTGATATGCACACGGCAAATAAATTCCACAAAGATAGCTACTTTACGGCAATTCCATAAAAAAGAGAAAACCCGAGCTCTCTGGTAAAGGTTCTCTGCCGTCCCTGAACTGCCATGAATGTTCAACATATCCTTATTGACGACAATAATGCGGCACACCGCGACCTCTCGATTTACCGTACCGGGAGTATAAACAGTGTACGACTTCAGGATGCAACATACAAAATATACCGCTCAATGGAGATTGGAGCGCCTGACTATGCAGCGTTTTTTTATTACGGTTTTCCGGAAGCATTAAACCAGCTTCCCTTCATCTCCGAAAGCAACAATGGGCTCGACAGTTGGGACGAGGCGTTCCTACACAACAGCAGCCTTGCCATGATGAACACCATTCTTGAAGAGTGCGCAAGAGCAATCAACACAGAGAAACATGAGATGATTCTGCTCGGCTGGCAGGATCAACCGGTCGGGGTGGCATACCTTCGTAACCTTGACCCGGCAAGGTTTGTTGCCTTTCTGGGTACTCTCCGGCAGTTTGTCAGAGAGTCGGAGGCCGAGGGATACGATCTGGAATTTATTTTGTGAGTGAGAAAAGGAGGGTGGGAGCTTCACGGGTTTCACCCCAGTAGAGGTGGATGTATGATGCTATGGTGTTGTTTTTTATGAAAATGGGTGTTGCTACCCTTTCGCTTCGGGCGTTTGTTACCGTGGCAATGTTCTGCAACGCTCCCAGACGGCTGATGCGTGAGTAATGAAATTCATGACCTCGCAACTCTGTGGCAGAACCCTCAACAATAACGTTCCGGTAGCCGAGATTCAGCCTTGGCTCCTGCATGGTGGTCTCAAGGTCAAGCGCACCGCTCATAGGGTAGAGTGATCCATCTTTGAGCGTTATCGTTCTCCCGAGGTACATCATGCCGCCGCACTCCGCATAGAGATGACCTCCCTGCTGACTGTAGGAGGCAATCTGCTCTCGCATGGCATGATTAGCGGAGAGTTGTTCAGCATAAAGCTCCGGGTAGCCACCCGCCAGATAGAGCATGTCGGCCTCAGGCAGGCGTTCGTCATGCAACGGGCTGAAAAACACCAACTGACCATACTGACCGAGTGCCTCAATATTTTCGCGATAAACAAAATTGAAAGCCTCGTCACGAGCTACAGCAATAACTCTCTTACCTTTGCCACCTGCCGCAGAAGCAATGGGTGAATGAGGCATCTCGACCTGTGCAATCTCCAGCAACCGCTCAACATCGACGGTTTTAGCAACATGCTCAGCCATTGCGGCAATCACTCCCTCCCGGTCATATCCTGCAGAGGTGTCGAGCCCGAGATGGCGCTCACTGATAGCCACCGCTTCACTGCGGGGAACATAGCCAAGCGGTTCAACCCCGGCATCGCGTGCTGCCGTTTCAAGATAACTATAATGAGAAGGAGTATTGACTTGATTGAAAATAACCCCTGCAACGTTCAGTGCAGGCTCAAAGGTCCGGAAACCATAAAGAAGAGGTGCCGCTGAATAGGCCATGCTTCGCGCATCAATGACCATGATAACGGGCAGTGAAAGCAACATGGCAATCTCGGCGCTGCTCCCCTCCGACTTTTCTGCTCCGTCAAAAAGCCCCATGACCCCCTCAACCACAGCAACATCGGCATCCGACAAGTAACGGCTGAAGAGCTCCCTGGCATGCGCTTTTGAAGCCATGAAGGTATCAAGATTGATGCCAGCAGGAGAGTTCCCCTCCCATGAAGCCGCCATTGCGTGGAGCCGGGTATCAAGATAGTCGGGCCCACACTTGAAGGGCTGAACGGCAAGCCCCCTCTGAGCAAATATCCTCAAGAGGGCGAGCGTTATGGTCGTTTTCCCGGAACCACTTGAGGGGGCGGCCAAAAGAAAGGCTCTTTTTTGTATTGCCATTGTTCAGCTACTCTATTTCAGTTGCGCAATCGGGTCAGGGTGGAGAAACTGGTAGTTCAATGCACTGATCAGCTTGTTACTGTTCACCACTTTAAAGGGAGCTGGCTCATCGGATGGTACCAATGGGAGTGGCTCACTTCCTGCAATTTCCGCCGCTCTGCCATAGTACTCCTTTCTGAGAGGATGAAGCGGACTGCACGCATTGAACACCTCGCCCCACTGTTTCAAGCGGATGATTTCCGAAATGATGTTGATACAGTCATCACGATGAATGAGGTTCATCGGCTGGTCAGGATGCGTTATCCCTGTCAGGCTGGCAAGATACTTGGCCGGATTGCGGTCATACCCGACAAGACCGCCAAAGCGCAACACGGTCGTCTGAAAACCACTCTCCTGCATCAGCATCTCTTCAACAAGGAGCAGCGCCTGACCGGCAAGAGATTCAGGGTCGCCCGCATCCTCTTCAGTAACCTCCCGGTTGAGTGCCGGATAGACCGAGGTGGAACTGATTAGCAGCACCGAGCGCACCGGCGACTGGCCGAGAGCATCTATAAGTGAAGAAAACTGCTCAATATGGTACTCCACAATATCGTCGCGCCGAAGAGGCGGGATATTGATAATAAGAATATCACTTTGCAGAAAAGCGACAACGTCGTCGCCTGTCACCTCCGGGTCAAGCCGTACCAGCCAGGGCTCAACGCCTGCATCATGCAACGCTTCAAGCTTCTCCTCCCTCGTGGTCGAACCCTTGACCGAATAGCCCTCTTTAACCAGTTTCTGTGCAAGCGGCAAGCCAAGCCAGCCGCACCCGAGTATCGTAATCCGTTTCTTTTTCATGGCAAATGTTTTGCTGTTTACTGTTGCAACACTGGCCGCAATGTACATGATCAAGCGCTGCCATTCAACAGAATTCACCAAAGAACCTTACACCTTCAAACTATCTGGGACTCCCCTTCACTGGCAAGTATCAAGGAACGATTTACAAAAAGAGGTGGCCACTATTGGAGAAGGATATTCTGGCAATGACTATCCCGGACAAACCGACCTGTTCCCGTCAACACTACTGTTTGACCGAAAAAGGCAGGCGATTGCTGGTGGATATTCTTGAAGCGACCGCATAAATATATTGTGTGTACATGCAGATAACCTGGGAGCCGACAGATTTGATTTTGTGTTGCGAGCGAAATTGCTCAGACTATTTTGCAAAAAAAATGTTTGTACCTTTCAAAAAATGAAAGTTTTGTACATCAAGGAATGCGTCTACTGAGGCGTGCTTGATCTCTTGTGCACAGCAGAAGCGCTATAATTGGTTACATTTTAGTATTGTACAAATGAGTAGCTAGCTTCTATGCCTCCGTGGTTACACTCTTTTTGTGAAATAAACGCATGTTATGAAAGCTCAATCAACACCGTCACTCCTGAATGTTGCGCTGGCTCTTGGTCTTGTGACCGTCGGATACAATATCATCGAGGCTGTTGTCAGTATTTGGTTTGGATTCAACGACGACACCCTTGCGCTGCTTGGGTTTGGTGTGGACAGTCTTGTAGAGGTTATTTCCGGCGTAGGAATTGTGCACATGGTACTGAGGATG
This sequence comes from uncultured Chlorobiaceae bacterium, assembly GCA_903838025.1. Classification (GTDB taxonomy): domain Bacteria; phylum Bacteroidota; class Chlorobiia; order Chlorobiales; family Chlorobiaceae; genus Chlorobium. The sequence continues at coordinate 1,873 of CAILXB010000121.1, read as the reverse complement.
CGCAAAAGTGCTGTTGAGTCGCGCGACCAGTTCGAACGGCAGGCCTTGCGGATAACGGGCTGGGCCTTTTACCTCCTTGCTGCAGGCATGATTGCCGGCGCGCTGATCAACCTCGTTCAGGGAAGCCACCCGGCAACAACCGTTCCCGGAATTGCGGTCTCTCTTGTGTCGATTGCCACGATGTGGTGGCTGATGAGCGCCAAAATGAAGGCAGGCAATGCTTTGCACTCAGACGCAATTATTGCCGATGCCAATTGCACAAAAACATGCCTTTTGCTCTCGGTTGTGCTGCTTGCCAGCAGTATCCTCTATGAACTCTTTCATATCGGTCTGGTTGATGCCGCCGGATCGCTCGGCATTGCCTGGTTTGCCTGGAAAGAAGGAAAAGAGTCGCTCGAAAAAGCCCGCACCGGCAAGCTAAGTTGCTGCTGTAGCGGCGGGAGTTGCCACTCGTAGTTGGTGATTTATGGCAAAGTGATCGGCACCTACATTCGTGTCGGCTCCTCCAATCGTCCTGCTGATGCGGAAATCATCGCAGCACTTGAACGGCAGCGCAGGAATATCTCGTTCGACAGTGAGCTGGTGCATGACAAAGCGCTTACCGACATCTCTCTGGAGCCATTTCAGGAATTCTTCATGGAAAAAACAGGCGAAGTATTGACTGAAACCACACTGCGGAAACTGGAATTACTGAAAGAATTTCAGGGTTCACCATTGCCGACGAACGCTTATGTGCTTTTTTCAGACAGTTCGGTAAAACAAGAGCTGTTTCCTTACGCCAAAATTGAGTGTGCACGCTTTAAAGGAAGATCCCCTCACGAGTTTATTGACCAGAAAACCGCCGCTGGAAATATTGCCATTCAGGCTGAAGGCGCTTATGATTTTGTACTTCGCCATATCAACAAAGGGTCAACGGTAACAGGGGTATACACCAAAAGCCGCTGGGAATATCCTGTGGTTGCCATCAGGGAAGCCATTCGCAATGCGGTGGTTCATCGTGATTACTCCCTTGCTGGCAAGGATATCAAGGTTGCCATTTATGATGACATGCTTGAAATCACCAGCCCCGGCAAGTTGCTGCCTTCCATCGACTTTAATGAAATGGATGCCCGCCAGTCCGATATCCGCAACAAGGTTATCGCTCCTGTTTTTAAAAAGCTTGGTATCATCGATCAATGGGGCAATGGATTGAAGCTGATTGCTGATGAACTGAAAGAGTACCCGGAAATCGAGTTCAAATGGTTTGAAAGAGGACTTCAGTTTCAGGTTCAGTTTACCAAAAAGGATTACAAGCCTTATGGAACCACTGGGATGATTGGAGAATCAGTATGGGATCAAGCAGGGGCCAAGTCGGGACCAAGTCGGGACCAAGTCGGGACCAAGTTGGGACTAAGTCGGGAGCAGGTCAGACTAATGCTGATTGCTTGTGACAAACCGGTGATGATTCAGGAATTGATGACGGTCATGGTTTTGAAAAACCGGAGCAAGTTCAGGAAAAAATATCTCACTCCGCTTTTGGAGGAAGATATTCTGGCCATGACTATCCCGGATAAACCGACCAGCTCCCGTCAGCACTACTGCCTGACCGAAAAAGGCAAACTATTGCTGGCGGATATTCGCCAGACATCCTGAATCGAAATATTTCACAACCAACGGTGCGGAGAACGGAAGCTGTGCGATGCTGAAAATTTCTCTATGGAGGAGTGGCATTGGGCAACACCATCTGGATGACCAGTTTCATGCCGCATGCGTCTGCGTATCGGCGCAAGGTATTGAGTGATGGAGAGTGATCCTGTTTACCAAGGCTGGCCTCAATGCGTGCCAGAACAGGCTGCGAAACTCCCATACGTGAAGCAACTTCAGCCTGGGTGAG
>CAILXB010000120.1 GCA_903838025.1 uncultured Chlorobiaceae bacterium | reverse complement strand
CTGGACTCAAAATCCAGTGAGTGAATAACTCGTGTGGGTTCGATTCCCATCTTTGGTACCATTGGTCTAATAAACGCGCAACTTAGCAGGGCTCCCTCTCCATGAACAGAATGTATTCACCATGGCGTGAAGTTTACATGCAGTCTTTCAAGGATGACAAGCCTGCTGCCGAAAACGGAAAATCTGTTTTCGCCGACATTCCTCCCGAAGAAGATGAAAAGCGATTTGTGCTCTACAGAGCAAAAAAATGCTTCATCATCATGAACCTTTACCCCTACAATTGCGGTCACCTGATGGTTATCCCCTACCAGCAGACCCCCGATTTTTCAGAACTCGACAAAGAGACCAAACTCGAAATCATGGAGTTGACCGATCTCTCCATCAAGGCACTGAAGCTAACCCTGAGACCGCAAGGGTTCAATGTGGGAGCCAATCTTGGTCGTATTGCCGGTGGAAGCGTCGACAACCATCTTCATTTCCACATCGTCCCGCGCTGGGAGGGCGACACCAATTTCATGCCCGTCCTCGCCGACGCCAAAGTACTCAGCAATGATATGCGCTCAACCTATCAAAACCTGAGAAAAGCCTTCATCGACCTCACCGAAACTGGCGAACAATAGCCTGCACTTGTGGTATGGAGAGCGTTCCCTGCCCGATAAGCGGCTCAGCCGACTTCACCCCCTGGATCCAGGTACCCAACCGTTTTGACCCTTCAGGAAAAGAGCAATGGTCTCTGTTGCGATCAACCGCCTCGGGGCTCATCATGCTCAATCCCCGTCCCGACAGCTCTGAAATAGCACTTCACTACCCCCGGGGTCTCTATGAGCCCCACCTGCATCAACACAACAGCTCCACGTTCAGCAGCAAAGCCTATCTCGCCGCACGCTCACTCCTGCTTCGGTACAAAGCCCGCATTATCCTGAGGGGAACGTCAAAACCCCTGCGCCAAGTTCGCGTGCTTGAAATCGGCTGTTCAACCGGAGAACTCCTGAACTATTTTCACCGGCACAAAGGAATCCCGCTTCAGAATCTTGCCGGAGTAGAGAGTGACGCTGAAGCGGCCAGCCATGCACAGCAAGTTTATAGCCTGAAGGTATCCTGCTCACTGCCGAATGACGGTGGTGGCAAGTTTGATCGAATTATAGTGTGGCATACCCTTGAGCATATTCACGCCATCCACGAAACCCTTGGCAATGCGGCTCAACAGCTTGCAGCGGGCGGAATGCTCATTATTGCCCTGCCGAACCCCGAAAGTTATGATGCAAAACAGTACCAGGAGAACTGGATTGCCTGGGATGCCCCACGCCATCTCTACCACTTTGTACCCGAAACCCTTGAAAAGCTGCTTGAACGGCATAACCTGAAGGTTGTCCATCGCCAACCCTACCCACCTGATGCGATCTACAACACCCTGCACAGCGAAAAACTGCTCTGCAAAAGCGAAGGCAAAGGGTTTCACATTCCGCAATTGGGCACCGCACTGCTGAAAGGAATCGCCGCTGCAAGCATCGGAGCCGTTCTGCCACGGCAAGCATCAAGTTTGGTCTATTTCGTGAGGAAGTCCCAGACATAAACGAACGGCGCACCCAACTGCCGTCAACATCACCTTTATCATTGCTCAGTTCTGCCTTGCAATAAATCGGCAATATCCGACACACTCAAACCGGTGAGTTCGGCTATAGCAGCACTATCCATACCTTTACCAGCCATGTTCAGCACAATGGCTTTCGAGGCTTTTGCGATGCCTATTTCTATGTTTTTTTCAGCTCCAGAGGCAATGATGTTTGCTACATCAGTGTACTCTTGCAGACGAACCTCATAGACTTGACGCTCCTCTGCATCAAACATGGTATCAATGGTAGCAATGGCTTTGACGATATTTTTATCAGACGCCAGCTCTTTTGGCGTATGCTCCCGGTCAAGCTGATGTGCTGTTGTTAAAAAGCTGCTCCAGCGATCAAGGGCGGTCTGGATTTGATCGTATGTTTTTTTAAACTTTTTCAGCTCGATGTAATGCAACTCAAAAGCGTTGTGCATTTTATCATCTTTGCCGGTGGCGGTATTGAGGATTTTGTAGCAACTGTGAACTTCCTCTGTATCGGGCACAAAGTCGTAATCGAGAATGCTGATGCTGATGGTTTTCTTCAGCTCCTTGTACATCATCCCTTCACTGAGCTGTTCGATGACCAGTTTTGCGCAGGAATAAAGAGCGCGTTTATTGAAGTTGTTGTCCTCTCTGATCTGCAATTCAACGTTAAACCAGCGCTCATTTTCAGCTTTGGCCTTGATATCAAGCATTGAGAGTTTTCCCGCCCGGTAATCGGCCAAGGTATAGGGATTTTTTAACTCAACCTCCACCACCTGCTCCTCTTCGGAGACGATGGCGTTAATCAAGGAGATGAGTAAATCCTTATTCTCTTCGCTGCCAAAGAGCTTTTTAAAGGCAAAATCAACGCGGGGATTTATTTTACACATGGCTCTATCCGGTTCATAATCAACTAAAACAGTGCGAAAATGTTTTGCCAGCATTGATCCGGCAACACTGCGAATTTACTTGAATAAAATATAATGATTTTTCTGCTGTAAACGATCATGGTGATGCCGTTACCCGGCAAACGGAACAAAGAATATCTGTCCATGCCACGATCCTGCTTCATCGCAAATGATCTCAACGCTCTTTCACAGCATCATTGCTCATTTGCGCCTTGCAATAAATCGGCAATATCCGACACACTCAACCCTGTGAGGTCGGCTATAGCAGCAATATCAATACCTTTACCAGCCATGTTCAGCACAATGGCTTTCGAGGCTTTTTCTACACCTTTTTCTGTACCTATTTCAACGCCTTTTTCTATACCTATTTCCATGCCTTTTTCTATACCTATCTCCACTCCTTTTTCTATGTTTTTTTCAACTCCAGAGGCAATAATGCTTGCTACATCGGTGTACTCTTTTAGACGAACCTCATAGACTTGACGTTCATCTGCATCAAACATGCGATCAATGGCCGCAATGGCTGTGACGATATTTTTATCAGACGCCAGCTCTTTTGGTGTATGCTCCCGGTCAAGCTGATGAGCTGTTGTTAAAAAGCTGCTCCAGCGATCAAGGTCGGTCTGAATTTGATTGTATGTTTTTTTGAACTTTTTCAGCTCAATGTAGTGCAACTCAAAGACGTTGTGCATTTGATCATCTTTGCCTGTGGCGGTATTGAGGATTTTGTAGCAACTGTGAACTTCCTCTGTATCGGGCACAAAGTCGTAATCAAGGATACTGATGCTGATGGTTTTCTTCAGATCCTTGTACATCATCCCTTCGCTGAACTGTTCTGTTACCAGTTTTGCCCAGTAATAAAGAGCTCGTTTATCAAAGTTGTTATCTTCGCGTATCTGCATTTCGACGTTGAACCAACGCCCATTTTCATCCCTGGCCTTGATGTCGAGTATAGAGATTTTATCCGCACGGTAATCGGCAAGGTTATAGGGATTTTTCAACTCAACCTCCACTACCTGCTCCTCTTCGGAGACGATAGAGTTAATCAGGGAGATGAGTAAATCCTTGTTCTCTTCGCTGCCAAAGAGCTTTTTAAAAGCGAAATCAACGCGGGGATTTATTTTACACATGGCTTTATCAGGTTCATAATCAACAAAAACGGGGAGAAGATGTGTTGCCAGCATCAAGCAGCAACACTGGGAATTTACTTGAGCGAAATATAACAATTTTTTGTTGTAAACACTCTTGATGAGCCGTTACCCGGCAAACGGAACGCAGGGGGATGCGCCCCGTGAATGCAAAGGAACGGCTATAGGCGAAATCGTTGCCAAGAATATGGTGTCGAGCGTGTAGTTGCTTACTACGATGCTGGCCCGCTTTTCTAAAGCAGTGCTGCCACGGCAAGCATCAAGGCAGACATATTTCGTGAGAAAGACGCACAACATATAATCTCAATCAGAATGAAATAAAAAATCTTAATGCTTTTTCCAGCAATAAAGATCACTCTAACGTTCAGAGTGATAAACTAAAGCCTTGTAGTAGAAGGAGATGCGCTGGCTCATGTAGCCGATATTCCGTTTTCACTCCCTCTGCACCAATGTAGGGATCGAATCCTTACAACTGATAAGAAATGATACGAAATTATGCGGGCGGGAAATATTTATAAAAATCTTCACGGTGTCCAACCCGCAAAAGCTCCGCTGTGTTATCCGCAACATAAGCGCCTATGCGATAACGATAATCAAAAGAGATACGATAATAACCAGAATACCCTGATAACTCAGAGGCTTCCATAATATCTTCAAGTGAACCACAAGCCTCAATAGCAGCAATTATTTTACGCAATTTCAATAAAATACGATCATCTCGAATTTTCTGGGTATCCTTTACAAAACGCTTACTGATTAAGAGTTTCATTGTGGTAAGCTGGCAAGAAAGGCTGTTTTTTCATCGTCTGTTAAAAAGTCACCTTCATTTTGGGCTTCACGGCACGCTTCATATAATGCCAATGTTTCAAGCCTGTCAGCTTCTTTTTGCAGTAACTTTTGTAAAAAGCGTTGCTGTTCATCATGCAGCAATGCTTTATACATTCCATACAACCCTTCGGCTGAGGTAATGGGTACGGTTATCATATTCTATGGTGTTTTCTTAATACTGCAAAATCAAGCAATTATTTATAGTGTACATGTTTGATTAAAAAAAACAAAAAACATTCTGTTTCAAGTCTCCCCCCCCGGGGGGAGTTACGCCGTCCAACTGCCATCAACGTCACCCTTCACAATACCAATCAGATTCAGCTCCTGATCCATATCAAGAGTAACCAGTAGCGGATTATCCGGCCATACAACATGCGTTCTCGTCATACTCTCACTTCCCACGCTCTCAGGCACAAAAAGCCACTCACTTGCTGGTGCAGTATCAAGCTTGACGGCCATCTTCAGGATATTTTGAGAGCATCAGTTGCTTTGACCCGCCCATCTTCATTGACATCAGCCGCAAGAAACTGGTATGGCGATACAGCAATTCCGTCTGCATTGCGATTCAAGCCCATGCCTGCAAGCATGAACTCTCCCGGTATATCGGTATTACCCAACAAACTCCAGTCGGATGGCAACGTTGTCGCATTCTGCCAGGTAGCAACTGATCCGGCGGGCAAGGCAAAATCCAACCCTACACTGTTGATGGTACTCTGTGCTGAAGTTTCCCATATCTCTATGGTCCGGGTACCATCTGCCGTGATCTGGATATTCCTGAATTCGATGGGTTGTGTGCCCGTGGCAGCAGCCGAAGCGAGCGTGCTGGTAACGTCTGCAATAGCGGCACCATTTTTCAAAAACGTCACTGAGCCTGTGAGGTCATAAAGTGGAACTGCCTGGGCCACCGTCCCCTAAGAACCCAGCATGCGACTTTCGCCGCACTGGGCTAAAGCCTCGTAAAAGCACAATCAAGTTTCAATTCCATATTGGTGCAATTAGAAGACCGCTCACAGCTTTAACTTCACCCGGCACAACAGAGTTTCAATTCCATATTGGTGCAATTAGAAGTCTCCTTTTTTTTAGCTGTTCAAATTGTCTATTTCGTTTCAATTCCATATTGGTGCAATTAGAAGCTTATTTGTACCACGTTCTTGCTGCGCCACCGAGGCGTTTCAATTCCATATTGGTGCAATTAGAAGTTCGGAGGTCGTGAAAACCTGATGGCGAACAAAAAGGTTTCAATTCCATATTGGTGCAATTAGAAGTTTCCTGCTTGACAGGTATGAGGCATGGCGATATCAGTTTCAATTCCATATTGGTGCAATTAGAAGAAAAGTTTCAGCCGCATGAAGGAGCCGAAGTTAATCGTTTCAATTCCATATTGGTGCAATTAGAAGCTTGTCCGCCTCTTTGCGGTTCCGTGTCGCCTCTTCAGTTTCAATTCCATATTGGTGCAATTAGAAGGCGTCTTGATACCTGTTCCACTCATCATTAAAAGAGGTTTCAATTCCATATTGGTGCAATTAGAAGGCCGCTTATCGCCCTCTCAAGTGTCGTCATGTTCATGTTTCAATTCCATATTGGTGCAATTAGAAGTT
>CAILXB010000119.1 GCA_903838025.1 uncultured Chlorobiaceae bacterium | reverse complement strand
TTTTTCCCAGGTGATCACCTCTTCCCATTCCGAACAGAGTAGTTAAGCCCTGGAGAGCCGATGGTACTGCCTAAAAGCGGGAGAGTAGGTCGTCGCCGAGTTTTTATAAAAGCCACTCAGAAATGAGTGGCTTTTTTTTTGTACCCCCCATAATTCCGCCATTGCTTTTCACCGACTACGGTGTTAACTTGAGCACATTGTAACACTCTAATCACCAGCCAGAATGCCACTGCATGCATATCACTTTACCGCCGAGATGAGCGTTCGCGATTATGAGTGCGACATGCAGGGCATTGTCAATAACAGTGTTTACCAGAACTACCTCGAACATGTCCGTCATCTTTATCTGAAGCAGGTTGGTATTGATTTTAGCGAATATACCCGGCAGGGAATTAATCTTGTGGTTGTGCGTGCTGAGCTTGACTATAAATATCCCCTTGTTTCGAGCGACACTTTTGTAGTTGGCCTCACCTTTTGTCGTGAGTCAGCCCTGAAATTTGCTTTTTATCAGGATATTTTTCGACTTCCAGATCTTAAACCCGTTCTGAAGGCTAAAATTATCGGAACAGCACTTAACCAGCGTGGACGCCCTGAAATTCCGGAAGCGTTTGCCGTACTGTTGAATCCAGGTCACTAAGGTGATCTTATCCATTTTTATTGAATCAAAAAAAGAATATGAAGCCATTGATACAAGTTGGGCACTCCTATCTCGCACTCAGCCAGGGAGAGCAACAACTTCGCGACGCACTCTATGAAGAGGCCGCAGAAAGCTACAAGCGGGCACTGGAGGTGTCGCGCAGCATCCCGAAAGAGGAAGCGTTTGATTATGACGGGTTCGACGCCTTGTGCCATACTGGTCTCTCCGGCGCTTATGTCAAGCTTGGCCGTTATGCGGAGGCCCTTCATTCCGTAGAGATCGGGCTTCGCTACTTTAATCGCAGGGGTGAACTGCATAAAGACGAGGGCAAACAGTGGATCGCGGCAGTCCTTAACCGAGCGCAGGCTCTCGAAGGTACCGGACGAAGGGAAGAGGCGCTGAAAGCCTATCAGATCACAAGTGAGATGATTGCCGAACGAAAGGGTGAACTGCCCGGTAAAGAGGCGCTGCAACAGTTGATTGAAGAGCGAGTTTTGCAGCTTCAGCCTCTCACCGCCGATAAAAAACCAGCCGGTTACAAAGCATGGTGGGAGTTCTGGTCGTAAGTGTCAATGCAGCCCATCAAAAAAATATTGGTCATAAGGCTCAGCTCCATCGGAGACATCGTCCTTACTACACCGTTGCTCAGGAGCCTGCAGACAGCCTGGCCTGAGGTCAGGATCGATTACTGCACCAAAGCACCCTTTGTCTCGCTTCTTGTAGAAAATCCACGGCTCTCCGGGATATATACGCTCGAAGCGCCCCCCTCCGGCCACTATGATCTCGTGGTTGACTTGCAAAACAATTTTCGGTCGAATGCCATTGTTCGTTCGCTTCACAAGCAGCGTCTGGTGCACTATCGCAAAGTCAACTGGAAAAAATGGCTGCTGGTGCACTACAAAATAAATCTTTACGGCACCTATCGAAGTGTCGCAGATCGCTATCGTGATGCCGTCAAGGAGTTTGGAATCTCTGGTGATACCCTTGGGTGCGAACTCTACCCCTCCTCCAGCGAAAGAGCCTTTGCAAGTACCTATTTTGACAAAGGTCAAAAAACTCTTGCACTCTGTTTTGGAGCGAAACATTTCACAAAGCGTTACCCGCCCCGAAATTTTGCCGAACTGCTCACCCTTCTGCTCAGCGAAACGCCGTTGCAGGTTCTTCTTCTCGGAGGCAAAGAGGATGCACCGCAGGCATCAGAAATCATGAACGCATTGCCTGATGCTCTCCGACCAATGGTCATAAACCTGGCAGGGAGTTGCTCGCTCATGCAGACCGCCGCAATTCTTGAACGTTCTGATGCCGTACTCTGTAATGACACCGGGCTCATGCACATAGCCTCTGCATTCGGAAAAAAAATGTTTCTCCTCTTTGGCTCCTCCTCGGCATCGTTTGGATTCCTTCCCTGCCATGCGTCCTACGATCTTTTCCAGGTAGAGGGACTTGGTTGCAGGCCCTGCTCACATATCGGCCGGGATCGCTGTCCAAAAGGGCATTTTCGCTGTATGAACGATCTTTCTCAAAGCGTGATAGCCCGCAAAATTCTTGACTACCTAAAAAAATCAGGGTGATGTCCGTCGTTTGAAAGCCAAAAGCCATTTTCTGTTGCATTTTCTCTCACGGTTGGAAAACTGATGCAAATTGGTTACCTTTGGTGTTCAAATTTGCAGATGGTGTTCTGGGGGTGACCTCTGAAGCCGTGGGGCTGGTCTGCGCAATGCCAGACCCTCGCCATATTGCAAGCAAGTGATGGGTACTAATATTATCAGATGTTGCGCTATGGAAACAAACAAACTTTACGAATGCACACTCATCATTGACGGAGGGCTTCAGGATGAGGCCATTATCGCCGCAATGGAGTTAGTGCAGAGGGTCATTACCGAAAAAGGCGGAAGTATCAGCAGTGTGCTCGAAATCGGAAGACGTAAGACCGCTTATCCGATCAAAAAGAAAAGCATTGGCTACTACGCCCACATCGAATTTACTGCGGCTACCACTGTAATTGCAGAAGTTGAAAAGGTTCTTCGTTATGAGGAAGATCTGCTCCGTTACCTGATTATTCATCTCACCAGTGCTCT